>CAYGVZ010000048.1:0-13236 GCA_964353475.1 uncultured Pirellulales bacterium
TCGATGCCCAAATCGAGGAGTTCCTTTATGGCCTGTTCGGTTCTTATGCCGCCGCCAACCTCGATTTTCAGTTTCTTCAGCGTGGCAATATTCGATATGGCCTCCGTATTGACGGGTTTGCCTGCCTTTGCACCATCCAAATCGACGATGTGCAGCCATTCCGCGCCTGCTGAGATGAACTGAATGGCCTGCTTGACGGGGTCGTCTTCGTAGTTTATCTGTCGGCTGTAATCGCCCTGGATAAGCCGGACGACCTGGCCGCTGCGTAAATCAATTGCCGGTATAATATACATTTCTGCACCTTCCAGTTCCGCGATTTCAGCAGCACGGATTGTACGGTCCCACGGCGACGGTTTCAATGATTGGCCGTACAATTTTGATTTGAAAACAACCGCCCTTGAGGTTACCATTTGTTTGCTTCAGAAACGAAAAGACGAAGTTGTAAATAGAAAATTGTAAATCGAAAGTTGTAAATTGCATTGGAGAGGTGTCGGAGCGGCTGATCGAGCCGGTTTCGAAAACCGGTGTGCTCTTTATTGAGCACCGCGGGTTCGAATCCCGCCCTCTCCGTTCTTTGCTGCGCTACGAACGGCAGGCTGTTTCTTTGCTGCGATATGAATGACGTAGCCGTTGGAGTTTGAAACATAATGTGTCCTTCTTATTTGGCGGACTTATAAAGCAGGCGTTTATGCCAGGCAAAAAAGCAAGTACAGGAAGCAGGATAAAGAAGAATTTGCGGAACCGGTTTATCACCGGGGTATTGCTGATAATGCCTTTCGGCGTGACGCTGTTAGTGATGCGTTGGCTGTTCGGGTGGATGGCGGGCTTCCTGAAACCGATGTTTCTAAAGACGGTTTCCTGGGCTGCACGAAATCCTGACATTGCGGCCGACCCGGGAGGGTATCTCAACATCGCCCTTTCTGTCCTGTCGATATTTGTCCTGCTTGCCCTCGTGTATCTCGTTGGTGTTTTCGGGCATTATGTGTTCGGTAAACGCCTGATAGCCGTGGGTGAGGCGATTCTATTAAAAATTCCGCTGGTGCGGACAATTTACGGTGCGACAAAGCAGGTGATGCAGGCAATATCGCTGCCCGATAAGGCCGCGTTCAAATCCGTGGTGCTGGTCGAGTTTCCCAGGCCCGGCTTCAAGGCACTTGGCTTTCTTACCGGCTATATTGAGGACTCGGCGGGCAGGAAATACTGCAAAGTATTCATACCCACGACACCGAATCCTACAACCGGCTTTTTTGAACTTGTCCCAACAGAAGACGTTGCTGAGACAAACACCAGCGTAGAAGATGCGTTTAAGATGATTATCTCGGGCGGGATATTATCGCCCGATATCCTGAGCGTAAGCGGTCTTAAGAAGATGACAAGTGGGACTGTGGGAAATGGGGGTTCACCCCCTGTAAATCACGGCAAAGACGAAGAAGCGTGAGAGTCGGACTGGGTCAATTTAATGCGGTTGTGGGGGACCTGACGGGCAACGCCGGGCAGATGCGGCGCATCTATAAGAAGGCGCTCGAAAAGGGCGCGGACTTGCTGGTATTTCCCGAATTGGCGGTGTGCGGCTATCCGCCGGAGGACTTGCTGCTCAAAAAGCATTTTCTCGATGACAATCGGACGATAGTCGAAAAGATGGCTATCGATTGCCCAAAGACGACCATCGTTGTTGGCTTTGCGGACCGCAGCGGCGAGGATACCTACAACAGTGCAGCCGTCCTGCAGGCAGGTCGTGTCAAAGCGGTCTATCGCAAGGGGCTTTTGCCGAACTACGGCGTCTTCGACGAGCGCAGGTACTTTGAGCCGGGCGCTGCGCCGCTGACGATGGGATTAGCCGATGGGACTATCCTTGTTACGGTCTGCGCGGATGTGTGGGACGTTGACTGGCTGGCGGATTTCCTGAAGGGCGTGGGAAAGGTTGACCTGATGGTGAATATCTCGGCCTCGCCTTTCCATCTGGGCAAGATAAAGAAAAGAGAAGAGGTAATCAGCAGATGCGCAAAGCGATTCAACTGCGCGGTCTGCTACTGCAATCTTGTCGGCGGGCAGGACGAGATTGTTTTCGACGGCCGCAGCATCTTCGCCGATTCAAAAGGCAGGATTGCCGCAAAGGCCGGGGCGTTTGAAGAGGATTTACTTGTTGCGGATGTAACGGCCGGCGCCGGTGGGACGGTGGATGTTACGCCGATACAGCCGGTCGTGCGACAGGCAGGCGAGATTGAAGAAATTTATGGCGCTCTTGTACTGGGTACAAGGGATTACGTCTGCAAAAACGGGTTCAGGAAGGTCTTGATAGGTCTCAGCGGGGGCGTAGATTCGTCCGTTACGGCGGCGGTGGCGGTCGCCGCACTCGGTGCAGAAAACGTAATCGGCGTTACGATGCCTTCGCAGTTTAACAGCCCCGATACGATATCCGACGCCGCCAAACTTGCCGCAAATCTCGGTATCGAGTTTATGAGTATCCCGATGAAGACGGTACTCGAACAATTTAATACGTCGCTTGGCTGCGTTGCCGGTTGGGACAGCAAAGGCATCGCATACGAGAACCTCCAGGCCAGAATCAGAGGTACCATTTTAATGTCTCTTAGCAACCAGCTTGGCGCGATTGTACTGACCACCGGCAACAAGAGCGAAATTGCAGTCGGCTACACGACTCTCTACGGCGACACGGCCGGCGGGTTTGCAGTGATAAAGGACGTGTTCAAGACGGTTGTCTATAAGCTGGCCGATTACATCAACAAAATTAACGGGCTAGAAATCATACCTGCCGGCGTGATAACCAGGCCGCCTAGCGCAGAACTTCGCCCCAACCAGAAAGACACTGATTCGTTGCCTGATTACGATTTGCTCGACAGGATTTTGAGGGGCTACGTCGAGGAAGATAAATCCGCACAGGAGTTGATAGATGCTGGTCTGCCGAAAGACGTGGTATGCAGAGTAATCCGGATGGTTGACCGCAACGAATACAAAAGGAGACAGTCGCCGCCCGGGGTGAAGATTACGCCGAAGGCCTTCGGCAGAGACAGGCGGCTGCCGATAACAAACCGCTACAATCCCTTTGCCAACAACGGATAGCCGCCGCCGGCCTCGGGCATTTTACTCTCTTACCCTTGCGTCCTCATAAAACACAGCCAGGATGGCCTGGGCAAAGGTTGCCGCCGTCAAAGGTCCGCTGGCGGTTACGATTCTCCCATCTCGTTCAACGGGATTGCCGGTGTACTTGGCGCCCGCCGCCTCAAGTCGCTTTCGTTCAGTCAGGAAAGCGGTTGCCTTGACGCCTTTCAGTACGCCCGCGTTAGCGAGGATTGACGGTGCGAGGGAAATCGCGGCGACAACTTTCTGTCTGGCGGCGGCATCACGAGCAATGTTCTGAGCGGCGGGATTTTCAAACAGGACGGCTGCGCCTGGGCCGCCGACGAAGATTACCGCGTCGAAATCAGCCGCCTTCAAATCCGTTATCGCTATCTCGGAGGCGGCCAGGCCGCCCAGCGTACCCGTCAGCGGGCCTATCTTTGTGCTCGCGACTACGGTCTGGACGCCGGCGCTGGTCAGGACTTGCTGTGTATCAAAAAGTTCAGCGTCATTGAAGTTTTCAGGCGGCACAATCAGTACCGCACGCCTGGGCCGCTGCGCCTGGTCTGCGCCTGATTGCGTCGTGCCGGCGGAGTAGCCGATACAGATTATCAGCAGCGGTTCGAGTTCCGCCGGCAGCTCCAGGGCCTTTGCCGCATCTTTATTTTCAAACGCGCCCACAGGCACCGCGGCCAGCCCCATAGCGGTTGCCTGAAGAAGGATGTTCTGCGCAACGTGTCCCGCCTCGAGCAGCATAAACTGCCTTGCCTTGTTCCCGTACTTTGGCGCTACCTTTCGCAATGAGCCGGCAATCACAATGTTACAGGCCGCGCCGCCCACCCACTGCTGCCCCATAGCCGCCGCGGCCAGTTGTCTGCGCACGTCATCGGGCAGGATTTGCAGCAGCGTGTGGTCTTTCGGCTGATAAACGTATGTTCCCTGCGATGCGACGACATAAAGCTCGATGGGATACAGCGCCCCGGCCGACGGCGCCGTGCGAAGACCCTTCGCTGGTTCGGTGATGCCCTGCCCGGCCCAGGCCAGTTGCCCGATCTGTGCAAAATCGAGCGGCTTGCCGTCGAACTCGCGGACGCTCCGCCGCTTGCCTATCGCCTCCTCCAGGGTCATAGAACCGCTCGTCTTAGGCGACGGAAGCTGAACTATCTTGACAGCGGTCCCGCGGCCCCTGGCGGCAAAACATACCGTCAACGGTACGGAGAGCATCAAGGCGTAAAGAAAAATGTGGCTTGCGGAAAAACTGTGTTCTTTCATTGTTCGCGTCCTCCAAAATGTCGGGCGCCGCGGGCGATATTTTCAGTTTTGTGCTTCTTGGGCCGCGGCGGCGACTCCTTTCCGTGCGTGCAGATGAATCAGGTGCAGATTACGCACGTAGATAACAGTATTAAGAGAAAAGCCGAGTACAAATATCGGGTCTTTAATGTGAATGGAGTAGCTCAGCAGAATCATACTGCCGACCAGGGATATGTACCAGAAGGCGGTGGGGACGTGCGATTTCTTCCTGATTTCGCTGGCAATCCATTGAAGGACAAACCTGCCGCCGAAGACAATCTGGCCGATTAGGGCGACGGACTTCCACACCGGGTCGCCCGCTACCTGGTCCACAAAGGTGGTTTTGAAGAACTGGACTATCGAATCCCACATAACAAATCTCCAACTTTAAGTTCGCCTGCGTTACATCATAAGAGAATATCTGATAAAATCAAAGGGTGGGTTGTGAAATTGACGATTATCTTGTCTATTCCTTTTTTAGAGGCAGGAAACAGATATGACGTTGTCATTAAGGCAGAAACTGACTCTGGCGACACTGGCGTTTTACTGGGTGGCGCTGATCTACCTGACACACATCCCGATACCGGCGCTTGTTTATCAGGCCCACGTCTCGGACAAATGGCTTCATTTCCTGGCCTATCTGATTCTGGTTTTCCTGCTATGGTTTTCGGTTAGCCCGGATGCAAAGGTCAACTTGCGCAGGCCGCGGGCGGTGTGGATAGTTTTAGTTCTGGCTCTTTACGGCGCGATGGATGAGGTGACGCAGGGATACGTGGGGCGAACCTGCGATTTGACGGATTTTCTTGCGAACCTGGTAGGTATATTCGCCGGGCTTGCCGTCTTTGCTTTTCTGGACTTTTGGCCGGCGATGCTTGCGGTGACGGCAGTTGAGATATTCGGGCTGACCAACCTTGCCAGGGCCGACATCTCGGAACTGCTGCCGGCGATGAACGTCGTCTTTCACCTGACTGTGTATGCGTTCTTCACCCTGCTTTGGAATCGCATGCTCAGTACGTCTTTTCAGGTGAGGGCGCCGACAGCCAGATGGGCTGTGTTCGCGCTGATGGTCCCGACGGTTTTTCTCGGAATTGTGAAACTGTCCTCGGTGATTCTTGGCAGAAGCTGCCATCCGGCTGATATCGCGATTTCTCTTGGGGGCATCGTTGCAGTTGCCGCGGTAATCTGGATGGCGGCATCGCTCAGGTCAATGCGCCGCGGCGCAACGCAATCATAACGGGCCGGCCCGGTGATTTACCTTGAACGGCGTGTATAGGGGGTCGCCTATCAGAACCAGCCGCCAGGAGTTAAACGGCGCAGTCCTGTAATAGGCCTCGACCAGACAGCGCCCCTCAAACAGCTCGAGAAAAAAATCCTTCGGCAGTGGAAATGAGTGCAGATAAGGTTCAGCTACCGCCCCAATGGTGGCTGTTACGCCGTCCTTGAGCATCGCCGGACACCATTGAGTGCTGTTGGGGTCGTGCAGTTGAACGGCCTCAAAGCTGGCGATATGAAATCCGATTGCCCCGTCAACAAAGTCAAAGGCATCGACGTATTTCCGTAAACTGTACCACCCGCAATAAATGGCCGTATCGGGACAGGCCCCGGCCTCGAACAGCTTGCTTGTTCGCTCCTCTTTGACAATCAGAGAAGTCCTGAACTTTGCAATAACAGCCAATTCCCGCAACGACTGGTCATAACGCGCCAGCACACTCGGCTTGCTGCTGTTTTCGATACCTCGTGAATCGATACAGGCGGTTCCTTTTAGTCCGTTTCTCTCGCCGGCAATAGCTTTGTCAACAAGGCGCATCGCTATTTCAGCGTCCGGCCCGTCAAGGCGACAAACCATTATCGTGTTGGCGTCGTTCTCTCCTGCGTCCTTGTTCAGCCGGTTGGGTTGCCAGCGGTACAGCTCGTATGGGCCGCACAAGACCATCGATAACTCGCTGTCAACGCTTGCGTCGGTTTCTCTGCCCTCTATGAGGTCTATTTGTGATTGAAGGTGGGTGATAAGGTGGTCGCTCTGCTGTGTGTGCTCACTGCCGTTATTGTCGGCAGGGGTAACATCTTGTCCAAGTTTGTCCTTTTCCTGCTCCAGCAGTAACTTCAGTTCTTTGAGTTTATCCCCCTGCTCGTTGAGCATTCCACGGCCGGCGACCTTGTATGGGACGCCATAAACCATCAGCAGGCACTTGATTGTGCCGTCACCGCCCCTCAAGCGGGCGCGAATCGGCTCTGCCAACCTGACCTGGTAATCGCCCCTGCTGATTGTGTCGGCCAACTGTGTCCCCAACGGCAGGGCAAGTACGTTCTCGGCGGGCACATTGCGTTTTGCGCAGTAGTGCTGTGCGGCTTTTAGCGACTGTTCCATCTGCGTGTTGGCGATTACGATTACCTGGTTCGGCTCCAGCGCTGATGCTGCACGCTGCCGGAACGCACCCGACAAAAAGACCATGCAGGTCCAAATGATATATCGGCGCAGGATACGTGCTGTCGCGTATATCGAGGGATCATTTGCTGCCATTGTTATTGCCGGACGTCTTGGCGTCGGTATTTGATGAGTGAATCGAGGTCTTCTGCTCGCGGCGTGATGATTTCGTCCTGCTTGAACATATACACCCCCGCGGGATATGCACCGATGCCGGGGGAAAGTTTCTCGCCTTTACAAAGGGCCGCCAGTTTTGCCGGGAAGTCCACCCCACACAAGTGAGCACAGGGGTATCCGCCGCCGAAACGAGGATTGATTTCGAGCAGTTTTGGACCATCTGTGCCCATTCTAACATCCACATCGGCTGGTCCAAACATAGGGAAGACCTGGGCTATTCTGACCCCCAGTTCGATAAGCTCCTTGTCGTTGACGCTGACGGCCTTGTCGGTTTCACCCGCCCGCATCGCCAATTTGCGCTTACAGAACACGCTTACCGGGTTGAACTGCCGGTCACTAAGAAGGTCGTAGCCGTATTCGTCGCCCGCCAGAAATTCCTGAGCGATGGGACCTGGGCAGGTGTCAAAGGCAAGCTCCAACTGTTTTTCGTTAGTGCAGTAGGTTATGTTGGCCGATGCGCTGCCCTTTCGGGGCTTGACGACCACGGGCCAGTTAAGCTGTCCGCTGGATAAAAGCTGGCGTGCCTGTTGTACTGTGATGACTGTCTGGGGTACTGCAATGCCCGCCTGTTTTGCGAATGTATATGTGAGATACTTGTCGAAGGTCAATTCTATGGTTTTGGGCGGCGATACAACCACCAGCACCCCTTCTTTGTCAAACGCCTCCCGACGCGCCGCAAGAACTTCAAGCTCCGGGTCGATGAGGGGAACGACCATATCTATCTTGTTGTCCCTGCACAGCCGCGTCAATGCATCTACGTAATTCGATTCGCATACTTCAGGCAGCAGCACGGCCTTGTCGCAATACTGAAAAGCGGGCGTGTAAGGGCTGCTGTCGGCGCCCCAGACCTCGTCGCCGTCCGCAAGGGCTTCTTTGAAGTACCTTACCAGATAGCCCCGTCTTCCCACGCTCGAAAGTAATACTCTCATCTCTGCCTGTCTTTCATCAGCATCTGTAATTCGGCATAGTCCAAAATCGGGTTGCTGATTCTAAACGCAGAATCGCAAAAAGTCCAAGTATGTTTTGGCTGGACAGACACCCGCAAGACGTTAGAATCGCAGGCGTCTGAAGATTTGGTTTGTTTGGCGGCAAAGAAAATATGTTTGGAGAATTCATAGGGCCCAAAAGGCCGCTCAGTTGGACGTTTCAGTTCTGGCCGGTGCTCATCCTGTCCTTCGTCTGTGCATTGATAGCCACCTGGCTGTGCAAGAAAATTGCACTGCGGTTCGGCATCGTCGACAGACCCGACCACAAAGTGAAAACGCACAAAGAGCCGGTTGCCTACCTCGGCGGGGTCGGCGCCCTGGCGGGCTTTGCAGTCGGGATGCTCTCGGGCATTTACCTGGTCAGGGACCAGGCGATTCTGGTTTCCACGATGCGATGGCTCTTTGGGATTCTCGCCGGAGCTGCGGTGTCGTGCTTTGTCGGCCTGCTTGACGACATCTTCGACCTCAGCCCCGGCAAAAAGATGCTCGGCCAGGTCATCGCCGCCATCGCGTTGATAATCGCCGGCATAATGCCTGCGCTGCATAACTTCACCGCGCCATTCGGGTGGCAAATGCCGCCCCGGCTGGAACTTGTCCTCGGAGTCCCTGTTGTCATATTCTTTGTGGTCGGCGCGTCCAATTCGCTGAATCTGCTTGACGGTCTTGACGGGCTTTGCGGCGGAGTAACCGCGATAATCACCGTCGGGATGCTGCTGCTTGCGGTTCATCGCTCCACGTGGGGCTTCAGCGACGTAGGCGACCCCGTCAGGATGATTGTGTGCCTTGCTCTTGTCGGCGGGGTCTGCGGTTTCCTGCCCTTCAATCGCTACCCGGCAAAGATATTTATGGGCGACGCCGGCTCGATGATGCTCGGGTTCTCATCCGCAGCGATAATGATTCTCTTTGCCGAGCAGATACCGCGCTGGTGGATGGCTTCTATACTTGTGTTCGGCCTGCCGATACTGGATACGGCTACCGCAATCGTGAGACGGCTGTTGAACGGAAGGCCCTTGTTCGTTTCCGACCGCGGCCACATATACGACCAGTTGATTGACCGCGGCATCCCGCTGAAAAAAACCGTCGGGCTATGTTATCTGCTTGCCGGCCTCTATGCGTTCATCGGTATCTCAATCAGCCAGATAAGGACACGCCACGCCCTGGTTGCGTACGTGGCCGTGTTTATCATCTCTGCGCTGGCTATCTGGAGGATGGGTTTTCTGAAGATGGAGGGTATTCGCGGGGCCCGTCGCCGGATGGACAATTCCGGTCAAAGTGGTTAGTCCTGGCTACGTAGATGTTGCTGAGCACGCCGTGGTTTTCGATTTGACCCACACGGTCAAACCCGAACTTCTCATACATCTTGTTAATCGGTTTTATGCTGACTGCGGCAAGTATCTTCAGTTTATCAATGCCTCTCCTTTCAGCTTCGGCAAAGCCCCTTCTTACCATCTCAGTCGCCAGCCCTTTACCTCTGGCTTCTTCGGCAATCACCATTGAAAGGAACTCCGCTGACGGCAGGTCAAGTTTTTCGATGCGTGCCGGGTACAGCAGCGTTTCAACTGCCCTCTTCAAGTTACGCGGCGACAACATCTTTATCGCCAGAGACGAGACAAATCGCAGGCCATTGCTGAAGATTGCACTCCTGTACAGGCCGTTAAGGTCCGTTGCAAATGTTGAAAAGCCCACAACCCTGCCTTCCATCTGGGCAACAAAGCCGTATCCATATTTGCTGGCTGCTATTGCTTTGTACAGAGCTGTTACGAAGTCGATGCCAAGCGAGCTGATAAACCCGGTTGGTATTCCGGTAATGTGAAGCTGGGCCGCCTGGCGAGCATGTTCGGCCGTAAGGGACTTGATGCTTATATCACTCATAATCTATCGCAGTTCAGACGTCTGTTCCCACTACGAAACTGACGTTTGTAGTAGCACTGCCGCCGATATTGAGAGTGGCTGCTTTTTTTGCTCCAGGTACTTGGTATTCACCCGCCGTACCGGTAACCTGTTTGTATGCATCGAGCAGTTGTCTTACGCCGGTTGCCCCGACCGGATGGCCGCAGCCGATAAGCCCGCCTGAAGGATTTATGGGCAGCTTGCCGCCCATTTCAATCATTCCTTCTTCCACGGCTCTCCAGGACTGCCCCGGTTTAGTCAGGCCGAAGTGGTCGATAGCCATATATTCTGAGGTAGTGAAGCAGTCGTGGGTCTCGATGGCGCCGAGGTCCCAGCAATCCCTTATGCCGGCGCGGTTGTACGCATCTGTTATTGCCTTTCGCGTCATAGGCAGCACATATTCGTCATTGCGGGAGTCCGCAATCTTCCTGGCGAATTCGATAGGAGCGGTGGTGTGCCCCCAGCCCAGCATTCTGGGGACGCGTTCGAACCGGAGGCCCCTTCGCCCGGCATACTCGGTTGCGCACCGTTGCGAAGCGAGATATATGCAGGCCGCTCCATCGGTTATCTGGGAGCAGTCGGTAACTTTAATTCTGCCGCTGATGACGGTATTGTATTTCCCGGCTGTGCAGGCGTGCTCGAAGCTCATATACCAGTCCCGCGTCTGGGCGTTTGGATTGCGCTTCGCGTTCGCATAGTTTATTTCCGCAATGCGAGCGAGGTATTTGTTATCAAGCCCATACCGCTTGTCGTATTCGTCACCGAGTTTGCCGAAGAGTTTCGGAAAAGGAAACTCTATACCCTCGCACTCTTTTTCGTACCAGGCGGCTGTCCCGAGATAGTCGCCGCCGACGGCCGAATCCACTGTTTTCATTTGTTCGACGCCGATAACACAGACAAGGTCGGCAAGGCCGGCCTGTATGTAGGCCATCGCTGAAAGCGCCGCGACGCTGCCGGAAGCACAGGCATTTTCCAGGCGAGTAGTAGGCAGCCCCACGAACCGCGGGTCGAAATCGGCGAAAAACGCCCCAAGATGCCCCTGTTTGCAGTACAGCTCGCCGGCAAAATTGCCTATAAACGCCGCCTTGATGTCCCCGGGGTCAATTCCCGTTGCCTCCACGCTGCCCTGATACACCTCTCGCATCATAGCGGCGATATGTTTGTTCTCGCGTGCCCAGTTTCTGGCGAAATCCGTCTGGTAGCCGCCCAGGATACATACCGGTTCATTCTTCATTTGTCTCTGCCCGTTACCTCACTTGGCAACAAAATACTTTCCACTGTTCATAACACTCATCGCTGGTTTGTGACTGTGTAGCAGGGCTTCGGGGACATTCAGTCCCCGCCCACCCAGCAACTGTGCAGCCATTTTTCCACCGCCCAACATCTCAACAATGACGCTGGGCGCCGCCCAGTTGAATCCGAACGACATAACCCTGTCGATGGCGTCTATTCCGTACTGCAGCTCTGTTACCTCGCCGACGCGCGAATATGAATAGGCGACGTACGCGCAAAGTATATCCATCACGATATTCGCCTCTTCGCAGTCCGCCGTTTTTATTGTGTCGAACGCGTCCTTGTACATACCCATACGGGTAAAGTGCTTCGCTTTTTCAACAAAGGCGGCGTGCGGCTCTATGGCCTCGGTATATTCACACGTTGCCGGGTCAATGAAGATAAGCTTGCCGCTCTCAAGCTTTTTGTAGAAGCCGCTTTTTGTCTTGTTGCCGAGCAGCCGCTTGTCAATCATCGTGTTTACGTAGTCGGGTATCGCCAGCCAGTCATGCATCTCATCGGCGGTATTCTCGTTAAGGTTGTTAATAATAGCTCGATGAATATCAAGACCGACCAGGTCGAGCGTTGCGAGCGGCGGCATCAATCGGCCGGTATATGGCCCAATCAGGTAATCCATCATCTCAACGCCGTATTCGCCGGCCAGTGCAGTGATTCGGCTGAAAAGCAAAAATGCTATCCTGTTGCCTGCGAAGCCGGCGGTGGCTTTCACTGGGACAACCACCCGCCGCAACTCCTTTTCCAGAAACCGCTTCATCCAATCTACAACCTCAGGGTCGCTGTCTTTGTGCCCAGTGACCTCACAGGCAAGCATCTTGCCGGGCGGATTGTAAAAGTGCGTTGACAAAAAATTGCTTTTGAAATTATCTGTTCGCCCTTCCGCGAGAGATGCCAGCGGAATACTCGATGTGGTTGAGCTTACCACGGCGTCGGGCGCTTTCAGGTTTTCCACTTGTTTGTATATCTGCCGTTTGACCGTTACATCTTCTGCCACCGCCTCGATAATCCAGTCGGCTTCCCTGAGTGCATCGGCAAGAAGATGCTCATAGTCGCCACACACAATATGACGAGAAATCGCTTCCGAACGCGCCTGTTTTATAGCCCTTTCCCGTCCGCGCTGCGCACCTTCTGCGGTACGGCTCAGGAAATAAACCTTTCTCCCGGTTTGCGCAATTATGCCTCCTGTCAAACTTCCCACAGTTCCGCTTGCGCCAAGCACGGCTACTGTCCCAATCTGTTCAATCATTTTTGCGCCCGCCATATCTATTTTCTACGATAGTTGCTCGACCCAGTTCGGGATGAACTGTATAGAACTCTTCCTTCAGCAGGCCTATACGAACGACATCGATTCGCCTGCCGGCTATAAGCCGCTCCTGTCTTAATGTACCCTCGACCTTGAAGCCGAGTTTTCCGATGACTTTTATGATAGCCGTGTTCTCCGCCCTTATATCCGCCCAAACCTTGTCCAGTCCCAGTTTTTTGTACCCCCAGTCGACAAGCAGCCGGTGCACTTCCGTGCCTATGCCCCTGCCCCACCAGTCCTTCTCGCCGATTACGCAGAAACACTCAGCGGTCTTATGGACAGGGTCGATGTGAATCAGCCCTGTAATGCCTATCGGCCTGCCATCTTTGCTCTCGACCGCGAACTCCCTGCGGCTCTTGTCACCCTTGCGTTTATCGAACCATTCAAGCGTCTTTTTCAGGTCCAGATGCTCATCCAGCAGCAGTGTTCGGTTGACCTCGGGGTCGTTGTACCACCGCACTTTGTTTGCCATATCTCCTTTTCGCAGCGGACGCAGCCGAAATTCTCCACCGATGATTTCCATTTTCACTGTGTTCCGAAATCGCCTTTAGTCAAAACTGTAACCGGCAAACATATCCCGAAGCGATTGTCTCCGCCTGATTACCTTGTACCCTTTTGCGCATTTGACCAGTATTGGCGGCGCAGGGTTGATAAAAGGCGGGGTCAGCACGACCGTGTAAGCACCGACGTTGTCAATTCTCACATAGTCGCCCCGCTCGGCCTTCGCATCGGTTATATCGGTCAAAAGATAATCCTTTTCCATACAGGTTGCGCCTACAACATTATATGTTTCCACATCT
>CAYGVZ010000049.1:0-3892 GCA_964353475.1 uncultured Pirellulales bacterium
TCTCGCGCTACCCCATTTTAACATGCGCGCGAGTTTTTTTCATAATGCGTATAAGAGCAATAGAAGAGCGGTTATCTTTCGAGGAGGTTGAGGAGGATTTGCTCGGCGACGGGGTCGTAACGTTTGCTCTCGCGGTCGAGGCGACCTTTCAATTGCAGTTGGCAGAGGACGATTTCGCCGGCGCCTCTCTTGAGCGTGGCGGCGAAGATGAGGTTCTGGTTTTCGCCCCAGAGGAGCTTTTCTGCTTTTTCGAGCATTTGGCCGGAGATTTGATGGTCTGCGATTGTGCCGGGCAGGCCGTTCCAGCGTTTGAGAAACTCGGAGTCGATTCCGCGGAGCATTGGATGCGCGTCAGCACTGGGGAAGGGAAAGACCCTGGATACGCCGATGGGTCGCTGTACACCGAAGCGGTCGGCTTTTGCGGGGACTATCTGGAAGTCGATAAGCTGCGGCCAGTCCCAGTTGTTCTGGTCGAGGATAACTAAGTGTGCACCTGTTTCGACGAGTTTGAGGATATCAGCGGTGCGTGCCCGGTCGGCGGCGGTAATTCTGCGGGCGTCCCATATAAGGATTGCATCTGCTTTGGCCTCGGCGGAAGGAATGGAATCGATGAAGGAGATTCTGTTGGCCATCAGCCATTTCTCGGCGGAGGAATCGGCACCAAGAATCACTATTTTGCAGCCAGTAAGGGCTGATGGTTTATCGACGGCGACCGAGCGGATTATCCTCTGAGAAACGACGGGGCGCTGGCCAGTTGCTTCAAGTACCGCCGCGAGATAATAGACGCCGGGTTCTTTGGGAACAGGCCAGTTGATTTGTCTGATGGTGTGCGAATCGGCCTTCAGATTTACGCTGAATTCGCTCCTGCTGATTGCGGCGCAGAGCGCATTGGGGTCGGGTACATAAACAGGGTCCTTGGGCGTGATGATTATGCTCACGGTTGTATTGACGTCGTCGCAAGTTTCGTTAATAAGGTGCAAGTCGGTGACAACGCCGGAGCCAGCGAGGAAGTTTCGGTCGAAGATGTCGAGGGAAGCGAAAATTGGCGCCATCGCACTGTGCAATGCAGCAGCGGTCGGCGTGGGAAAATCGGGCCGCCAGTTGTTTCCTCGCAGGGCGGTCCAGCCGGCGTACATATAAGGAAGGATGAGGTCGAAGTCCGTGCGGCGCATAACTTCGGTATGTTCGGCGGCGAATTCGGCGAAGATTTGCCGGAAGAGGTCTGTGGAGTGTCGTCCGAGCCAGCGTGTGGTGATTGCCTCGGTAGGGCCGAAGATGTTCATATATTCGGAGTTGCCGAGGGTGCGTTGCGGGTCTTTCCTTGCGGCGGCATCGGCCATTCTGACAATCAAGGCGCCCTCTGTGCTGTAAGCAAAGTTGTCGCAGGGGTGTAAATCAACGGCCTCGGCGGTTTGTTCGCCGGTTCGAAGCGTCGGGCGGGTCGGGTCGAGCAAACGAACGTGGTCTCGCAGCGTGCCCATCTCCCACGCAGCGTCCTTGTTGGATTCGTTGGTCAGGACCCAGACCATTACAGATGGATGATTCCACAGTTTTGTGACCCAGGCAGTTGCGTCAAGAAGCGCGTTCTTGTGGAACGTCTCCCATTGGCGGGGCGTAAAGTTCGGGTCGCCGTAGTTGTAGAGTATGGGAAGTTCGGCGATAAACATCGTGCCGTATTTATCTGCGATATCAAGCCAGTCCGTGGGCGGTGGGAGCGTATGGGTGCGGAATGAATTGAGGTTCATATTGCGGGCTTCGTCAACAATGTAGCGTTTTGTCTCCTTGTTAAAGGGACTGTTGTAGTCGCCCCAGTTCCACTCGGCGACAAGATTCGAACCGTGGAAGCGCAGGGGTTTGCCGTTTAATTGGTAACGGCCGCTGATTACTTTAATCTCCCGCATACCGAAATTGAAGGCAACACTGTCACATATTCTTCCTTTGTAACTGAAGGACAATTCCGCCCGATAGAGAATCGGCGTCCGGGGTGTCCAGGGTTTGACATTATCAAGTTTGACAGTGATTTCGGCGGGGGCATCCGCTGTCCGAAGACCCACAGTCGCTTTTCCGGCCATTTTGCCGGTCTCAGGAAGTAAGATGCCAGCGGTTGTCTCAATCTGTGCCGGAAGGTCGGCCACGGAATCGAAGGTGATTCGGAAGGTTACGGTGTTGGCATCGAGGTCGGGTACTGCGAGGATGTGTTTAGCGCAGGCAAGGTCGTAAAATTCGAGCCAGATGTCATCGTAGATTCCGGTTGTCTTGGCGCCCCAGCCCTGAGTAGCGCTTCCTGTGGGGACAAGAGGAAAGCCGGACTGGGATTTTTCGAGCGAGGCCCAGGCGCTGAGTTTGAGCATGATGCTGTTTCGACCCGGCTGAAGCGTTTTATCAGGCAGCAGGATTGTGTGTGGGCCGATGTTAGGGTACGCGTCGATGTGCTTACCGTTTACCCAGACAGTTGCACCGAATCGGATACCGTTCCACTTAAGCACGGCGCTACGAGCTGCCTGGGCGTCACTCAGATCGAAGTCGCGGCGGAGCCAGACACACTGTGGGCGTTCTTTTGTGTCCCAGGTATCGCCGGGTATTTGGCCTTTTGGGACCTCGACCGCCTGCCACTCTGTGATGCTTTCAGCGACGGCGGGTTTATAGACAGGTTCGTCCGGACGATTCAGCAGGGCCTGCCAGAGGCCGTTCAGAGAAAGCGCATCTCTGCTGAAGTCCATTTCGAGTTGTCTTGCTTGCGCGTCGGCCCGTGCGGCCAGAAACAGCAGAACTACCACAAGCAGCTTACTTGTCCGTGCCGGATTAGTAACATCTTTCATTTGAGAGTGGCTCCTATGGTTTCGCATCATTGAATCTGCCGCCGGCCCGTAGCGTCAGCGACGCAGCGAAAGCCGACTGTGGCGCAGCGGTCGAGGCCAGGGTACATACGGATGAATTTTGCGTGGTGGTTGCAGGGTTGCGCACCGCCGTCGAAGTACCAGTCGCTGCCTTTTGGCTTGAAGAATGACCCACCGCGAAGAATCAGAAATCTCGTATGGCCATCGTCGCGGCAGCTTTCGGTGAGTTCCCAGACGTTGCCGGCCATATCGTAACAGCCGAAGGGGCTTCTGCCCTGCGGGTACGATTTTACGGCGATCGTATTGTCACCGGCAGCGTTGCAGCAGTTGGGGTCGAACTGGTTACCCCACGGCCACATTCGCCCGTCGCTACCCTGGGCGGCTAAGTGCCATTCTGGTTCGGTCGGGAGGCGTTTGCCCGCCCATTTTGCATAGGCGCGGGCATCATCGATATCGACATAGACGACCGGATGGTCCGCGAGTTGCGCGGGCACATTCCCATCAGGCCAGTGTTTGAGAAAATTGTCGGCGCATTTTGGGCTGTAGCCGGTTGCGTCGATGAATTGTTTGAACTGGGCGTTTGTGACCTCGGTTTCATTAATAAAGAAGGGTTTGACAGCCGCCGTGTATTCGTGCCTGATTTCTTTCTGTGAGCCGAGGAGGAACTTTGGCCAATCGTCCGGCGCAGTGCAGGGGTCTGGGTAACAGCCGGCCTCGCGCGGAGGGTGGCTGATTTGGATATGGACTTCTCCGCCGGGGACAAAAACCATACCATCGGGCGCATCGTTCGAGCCGTAATCCCTTGTCGACTCGACAGGTTCAGGTTCAATAACTGAGCGGGCAGCGTTTCGGCAATCCGATGCTGGCCCAGGCTTCTCCTGAGCCACTTGAGATTGACGGCCTAACAGTTCGAGAAGCGATTTATCAACGGCGGATTTATTTGCAGCAAGGATACAGCCGAGGCGGTCGATTGAGCCGGCCAGAGTGACATTATTGCTGCCGCGTTTTGCCGGTATTCGGCTGCCGTTCCACAGGTCGTAATACTCGATGCCCTT
>CAYGVZ010000049.1:3992-13156 GCA_964353475.1 uncultured Pirellulales bacterium
AAGACGTTTTCCCAGATGAGCATACCGCTGCCGTTGAAGAAGGCCGATTCGATTTCCTGCGCGTGGCTGCTGTCCCACCGCCTTACTTGATGCTGAATATGCCGCGGCTCAATCCATTTCAGTCGCAGCATTCCGGGCGGATTAGGGTCTTCAAACCACTGCGCCCACGAGGCGCTGCAAACCGCCAACTGGGTTGTTGGCGGCTGACCTTCCGGGATAAAAACGACGCCTTGCCGGACAGCGTCAATCGTCTGACGCAGCCGGGCCGGGGCAACAGGCATTGTGTCGAGAAAGATTCCGTCGGCGTCGATGCGGGTGACAAGCTCGGCAAGAATCTGCTCATCGGGCCTGCCTTCCCGCCGGGTGCCCGTGTCCCAGGGGTTGTAATCGATGAGCACCTTAACGTCTCTTTGATGAGCGCCGGCGACCACGTCTCGCAAGGCCGCCAGCCCACCGGGCATATCACGGTAGTAGTCGAATTGATTACGCTGGTCAATGCCAAGCCGCGGGTAGCCCTGCCAGAGGATGACTGCATCATAGCCGCCGAACTCGCTCAGCCCCTCATCCAGGATAGCATCGAGCGTGTAGCGACCGGCGGCGACATCATAGAAGCTGCGGTCATACATAAAGGTGAAACAGCAGGTGAGCGCCTTTGAAGCCCAGGTTAAATCCGGCCGGTCGTAGATGCTGCGGTCGAGGCCGGCATCGGCGTTTCGGATACGGGCGCGATAATCATAGAGGTCCGCCAGGTATTGCCGGCGGTCTTGCCCCTGTTGCGGGCCTGCGATGTAGAATTTGTTCGTCTCCAGCGCAATGCATGCGGAGGTCGCTGAGAGACAAATAAGAACACCCAAGACAAGCTTTATATCAGGTTTTCTGATTGTCATAGGATTTGGGCGGATTATGACGTATCCGTGGACTGCGAGCAAGATGTTTGATTTGGGCAATCAATGTGAGTTATACTGGTGTGATTGTTGTAGGAGACAAACGATGCGATTTACGAAGATGCAGGGTACCGGCAACGATTACGTGTATGTGAACTGCTTCGAGGAAAAGGTCGGCAGACCCGCTGAGCTGGCGCGACGTATCAGCGACAGGCATTTCGGGGTGGGGGCCGACGGGCTGATACTTATATGCCCATCGAAAAAAGCGGACGTGCGGATGCGCATATTCAACGCCGATGGGTCTGAGGCCGAGATGTGCGGCAACGGCATCAGGTGTGCGGCAAAATACGTGTATGAACACAAACTGGCAAAGGCGGGACCGGGGATGTCAATACCGGGACAACCGCCCTGCCGGGCGTCGCTGAGGATTGAGACGGGCAGAGGGATTCTGACTGTGGGGCTGACAACCGGCAGCGACAACAAAGTAAGGAAAGTATGCGTGAATATGGGCGAGCCAATTCTGGAGCCGGCACAGATACCGGTCAAGCTGCCGGGAGAGATTGTCACGGAACGACCAATTCGGGTCGCGGGGCAGAAACTACTGATGACGTGTGTGTCGATGGGTAATCCGCACGCGGTGTTCTTTTGCAGGGACGTTAGCAAGGTACCGCTTGAGAAGACAGGGCCGGCCGTGGAGAACCACCGCCTATTCCCGCGGCGGACTAACGTGCACTTTGTCCAGATGAACAGCCGTCGAGAATTTACGATGCGGACGTGGGAGCGCGGCAGCGGCATCACGCTGGCGTGCGGGACGGGGGCATGCGCCTGTTGCGTGGCGGCGGTAATCACCGGCCGATGCGAGCGAGCTTGCACGGCGCATCTAAAGGGAGGGGACATGGAGTTGAACTGGAATCGGCGCGACAACTGCGTCTATATGACAGGCCCGGCGGCAGAGGTATTCGAGGGGACGTGGCCGGGAAAACAGCCGAACAAATAAAAAAAGGAGCGCAGGCGTCGAACGCCTGACGCTCCGTTAGCATCTCAGTATAAGCAACTGTTACAATAACAGCGCTTCAAAACAACGGCAATCAAAGCCGTTTATTAACGCTTTTTCGATAGTACCGCCAGACCGCCAAGTGCCAGCAGAGCCATAGTCGCCGGCTCAGGGATGGCGCTCTCGTCTGCCATTACGGTAACAATGGTATTGTTCGTCCACCAATCAGATTGATAATCGGAAATGTTGCCCAGGTTACCAAAGAGATTAGAGGAGGTGGCACTCAGCCCGGCAGGCGAGCCGATGGGTTCCGCCCACTGGTAACCAGGAAGGGTCCAACTATCAATCTTCACCACGGCCTTACCCAACAGAGTACTGGGGTTTTGTGCCGTTTCGCCCTCTCTGTAAGACCAGCCCGAATAAAGCGAAATAACAGCGCTTCCAAGCGGGTTTGTCTTGCCCGGGTCGCTCGTTGCGAAGAAGGTGACAGTAAAGCCACCGGTAGCAAACGATGCGTCTGCAAGTCCGCCCTGGCTCAAGTCGGTCATATTGTCCCACTGGCCGGAGACGATGCACCGGTAAGTGGCGACGCTGCTGTCATAGCGCAGCTTGGCATAGGTACCGCTCGACCAGCCGAGCAGGCCGCCGCCGCCCCCGCCGCCATCGGCGTTGAAGTTGGACTTGACGCCGAGATTATCCATCTGGTAAATCTCGAGTGTATCCATCACCACGAGGTCGGCGTATGCGGCGACAGACAACCCAAACAGAGCAAACAATAATACAACACAGCGCATTCTCATCTCACATTCTCCTCCTTGTAAAGACATCATCTTATTTGCTGCAACCCCGACCACGAGACCAGGGTCATTCATTGCTCATTATTTTTTCTTCCTCACTAAGGCCAAACCACCAAGGGCAAGTAAAACAAACGTTGCCGGTTCAGGAACACCGGCGCCGATTTGAACATAAGGAGAACTGCACGAATAGGTCTCATTGAAGGTGATAAAGTCGGTGACAGCAGGGGTAGATGTACGGAAGGTGTAGTCGAGGACGAAGTCCGGCAGTACCAAATTATCCAGATTTGAGCCGTCGTAGAGGGCGCCACCGATGATGTCAAAAAATACCTGGCCCGTAACTGTGCTTACCGGGAGAGGTTGCTCGACGAGGTACCATTCAGCCATAATCCGTGCGACGATGAGGTCGCCGCTGGCAACCACCTCATAACCACCAAAGTCCCGCTCGAGGGTCCCGTTGATCGTAAGGATTCCGCCGGCGGCAAACTTTCCTTTTGCCAGTCCGCCGGGCGGAGTGAGGTCCTGGAGCAAGTTCGACTGTGTGGTGGCAAACGACCCTCCCCATGCAACATAGCTGTAGGTATCGCTGCCATCCCTGGCTTGCAGAATCAACTGGTCCATTGAAGCGGGCCCGCCGCCCGGCCAATTGGTCTGGAAATAATCGCCGGTGCCGGAGTACCAGCTAGAGTTAAGCAAATAGACCTGAATATCCTGAACTAATGTGCCGAATGCGCTATTACCGAATACAAGAAGCGCCAAAAAGACAAAAACTACCCAAAACCCTACTCTTCTCATCTCTCATACCTCCTCCATGCGCCCATTCTTTTCATCCTAACCCATAGCATCCGGAACAAGCCGTATGCTACAACTAAACTAAACTACTGTTTTCCATTTGTCAAGGGAAAAAACTAATTTTTTTCAGGACTTTACAGTTTTTTTATTGGCCCGTCAGAGCGGCTCTAAGAACAGGCCAATCCGTTGTGTTTACGATTCCATCCTCGTTAAAATCACACATATCGTCATAGACCTCATAGACGTCAGGATTGTTAGGGTCAACAGATTCCAACTTTCCGTAAAAGGACCTCGCGAAGGCGTAGAAATCCTTGGTATTTACTATGCCATCGCAGTTGGTGTCGCCTTGCGGGGGTGTCCAGGCCGAATTGAAGTCGGGGCCGTAGGTAATGCGCATAAGTGGGTCGCCGATAAGGACTTCCGACCAGCTCAGGTAGGGCAGGGCCGAAAAGGCGGCCTCCACGAGCGTAAGCTCCGCCCTGCCATCGCCGTTACTATCAGCCAAAAGGTTATAGAGAAAGAACTCGTTATCGATAGCGGCGTCCGGCTGTGGCTCAAAAGAATGGCCAAGGGCGGCACAGCCGCCAATATCGATGAAATTGATGAGCTTACCCTGTGCGACAGGGGCGGTGTTGACATCGGCAAACATCGTAACAGCGTTAAAGCTCTCAAGGGACGTGAAAACGGCCCCGTTGACGACGTTAAACAAGGGGCCGCCGCCTGGTCCGCTGGTGAGAAGATAGTTTGGCGGATTACCCTCGTCTCCATTCTTGCCATAAGTGGCGAGGAAAACCACGCCCTGAGGATTGACTCTGCAGGGGTCCTGAAAAGCGTAATTGTCGAGGTCGGTCTGAGTAGTTCGGGTGTAATTGCGCCTGTCGAGCATAACAGGCAGGTTGACAGGGGGGAAGTTGCCTATGTTGAGAATGCCGTTTGAAGGGGTAAGCCCCGTGGTCTGGGTATAGGCGCTGATATAGTCCTCGACGACGCGAACCTGGTCGGCGTTAGGGGGCTGTCGCGTGCAGGGGTCATACACCCAGTAGTTGACTCCAGCGGTGAGGTTGAAAGTACGGTTTTTATCGAAGTTGCCTGTGATGGTGGGCGCATCGTCAAGCACAGCAACGGCCTTTGCAGGGTTCACACCATAGCGTGAGCTGGACGCCCGCTTTGCCCTCTCGAGCAAATCGTGGACGGCAAAAACGGCGCTCTTGCCCTGGGCCTTGGGACCATCAAGCCGGGCCGTCAGATACATATCGCCGACATTAAAATTCCTGTTAATCGTGCCGTAATAATATGTGCCTCTTGAAGGAGGCGGCAGGGTGCCCTCCATACGCGGATTCTCGACCAGCGGGGCAAGCAGAGAAATTGCGATGGTCCAATGCATTTGCTTGCTGCCCGGCAGCGCACGAGGAAAGGCCGTCACACTGCTGCGATAACCCTGATATGGGTTTACCATTCGGTTTGTACGGCCGAAGCTGTTGCTGTCGTAGTCACAATACCACAGGCAGGTGAGTTCCGATTCAACCGACGCGGCGTCTATCGAAGATTCCTGGTTGATGATGGTATTGTAATTTGAGCCGGCGGGATAGACGGCATCAGCAAAGACGGTGTCCCTGATGCGATAGGGCATCCCGGCGGTTGTGATAATCAACTTGACGCGCGTGATACGGTCGGGGTAACAGGGGTCGGTAAGATAATTTCGGACAGGATTAGCGATTAGGTCGTTGTATTGTTGTCTTGTAATGACCTCATCAGCGGGAGTGCTGTTGGGGCCACTGCAATCAGGAAGACCGGACAAGTACAGTACTTGCGAGGCGGTTATCTGTGGATAATACCTGCGGTAGAGTTTGGTAATATAAACGCTGGTTGGGCTGTTCCGATTGGCGAGGATAAGCACATCGGAGAGACCAAGCTGGGCATTGGCGGAGGCGGAAAGAACGCAAACTATAGACAGCACGGTTGCAGCAGCCCTTCCGAGGGCTTCAGCCCCCCGGCCGAGTTTTCTCCTGTAGGTCATCATCCACTCTCCCCTTGAGAGCTAAATTGTATAACAACTATCTTCCGCGGCGGCGCAACGACAAAACAGTCATCGCAGACAGCAGCAGCAAGGTACCCGGCTCAGGGACAATGGTGAAAACGTTGTCAGAGCCCTCGGTGTAAAAACACGTATCGCCGTAGTCCTCGGGGTCGCTACTGTCAAAATACGTCCCCGCGCCAGGCCGCGGCAGAATGCCAAACCAGCCGGCACCATCGTTCATAATCGTATAAGTGGCAGTCGTATGCAGTGGAGACAAGCTGGCCTGAACAGTGAAATTGAAAATCTCAGAATAGTTGGCGTGATGGGTAATATCAAGGTCGTGGCCAACTCCGACTGTCGAAGGACCGGTTGGGTCAAGCGCGCTAATTGCGACCTTGCGCAGTTCCCCTGTGACGGGATTATTCAGAGAGGCAACATCCCAGGGCGGCAGCGCCGGGTTCCGTACAGGCGCCAGCATATTTATGCTGCCCGGCACAATGGAGATGACGCCGGTATTATCGACGCTCAGATCCAGTTGCCAAGCAGCCAGGCCGTTGTCCGGCTGTTCAATACCTGCGGGGTCGTATATCCACGCCCAGACATGCGCGGTGCTTGATTCGCCCGGAAGCAGAGCCGTTTTGTCTGCGGTCATTTTGAACACCAGCGTCGGGCCAGTAAGAGTAACAGACATTGCGGTATTTAGAGCTACCAACAGAAATGCGACAGTGCAAAGCACACGGCGCGCAGTACTTACCACCCTTTTCCTCCTTCACCCACCCGCCACACCTGCACCCTCTCTTGCCGGTATGGGCTGTTTTTGGGCAACTTTTCCTATATTATGCAAACGTCTTCCCGCCTATATACACAACGGGCAGACCAACCCAATACACGCGCATTATACAGGTTCACCTTGTTTTGTCAATATGTAAATCCGGGGAAAAAGTTAAATTTTTTTGGGACCACCCATTTTGGCGGCGATAAAGGTATCTCAGGATTCGCCTGAGAGGCACCAGCTACGTTAAGATGCGTAAGCGTGTTGCGTTTTTTCAACGTTGATGCTTGACAAAATCAACGCTTATGGTATCATAGTATAGGCAAGCCGTTGTAGACCGCCTCCATCAGTGTTATTGAGGCCGGATTTGAGCTTTAGAACAGGAGTGTCAGGTGTGGGAAAAGGCAAGAGCATACTGTTAGTGGATGAGGACAAGGTGATACTCAACTCGTTAGCTGCTTTCCTTTCAGCGGAGGGTTATGAAACAAAGGGTGTGGAAACACTCAAGGGGGCCATTGAAGAGCTCGAGCGGGCGAGCTACTCGCTGGTGATAACCGAGATGAACTTTGCAGACGGCGTGGGTTTTGACCTGCTCAACCTTGTCAGGGAGAATTATCCGCAGACGGTGGTTGTGGTCATAACCGGCTATGGGACAATAGAAAGTGCCGTCAAGACGATTAAGTTCGGCGCTTACGACTATCTTACCAAGCCCATCAATGACGATGAGCTTCGCTTAGTGGTGGAGCGGGCAATCAAGCAGCAATCACTGATGAGCGAGAACGTGAGCTTGCGGCTGCAATTGGAGCAGAAGTACGTACTGGAGAACATCCTCAGCCACGATTACAAGATGGCGAAGATATTCGACCTCGTTGAAGCGGTGGCGGACAGCAAGACGACTGTTTTGATGACGGGCCCATCGGGAACAGGCAAGACGATGATTGCGCGTGCGATACACCACCGTTCAAGCAGGCGAGGCAAACCATTTGTGGAGGTAAGCTGCGGTGCGCTGCCTGAGACGCTGCTGGAGAGCGAGCTTTTCGGCCACGTCCGCGGGGCGTTCACCGGCGCCGTGAGCAACAAGGAAGGGAAGTTCCTTGCGGCGGACAAGGGAACTATTTTTCTCGATGAAATCGGTAATGCCTCGCCAGCTCTTCAGGTAAAACTGCTCAGGGTGCTTGAGGACAGGCAGTTCGAGCCGGTGGGCAGCAATAAGACCATAACGGTCGATACGCGGATAATATTGGCGTCAAACAGAAACCTGGCGGAAGAAGTGAAAGAAGGCAGATTCAGGGAGGACTTGTTTTACCGAATAAACGTGGTAACGATAAATCTGCCGGGGCTGCGTGAGCGCGTGGGCGACATTCCGCTGCTGGCGCGGCATTTCCTGCGGATATACTGTTCGCAGCACAATCGGCACAAGGTTGACATTACAGAAGATGCCCTTGGCTACCTTGAGCGTTATCCCTGGCCGGGCAACGTCCGCGAGCTTGAGAACGTCCTTGAGCGCGCGGTGCTCTTGAGCAAGAACACACTGATAGGCGTCGATGATTTGCCGGAGTCGGTCAGGCAGGAGCAGACGTGGCAGCAGAAGGAATATGAGCCGATGCCGTTAAAGGATGCGATAGGCGGGCCGGAAAAGGAGATTATACGCCGGGCATTGGACGCCCACCACTGGAACAGGCAGGACACCGCCGCGGCATTAGGGATTAACCGAACAACGCTGTTCAAGAAAATGAAAAAGTATGGCCTCTATGAAGAAGCCGAGCGCCTCGGCTTGCTGTAGGTATCCTCATCGTCGGTCTCGCGTTGATGTATTCTCCCAGCCAACCCCTATGTCTCTGCGGGCGCGATTCACGTGGCGCAGGTCCCACTTGCGGCGCCATCCTCCCAAACATTCAGCCGGGGTCCTCACTTGTTTAGCGGCCGTCCGCAGGACGGCCTTATTCACGTCCCAACTCGTCCGCCCTCTGCCCTCTTAAATCTCAATTCCTGAAATCTGAGATTCTCCTCCTCAATTCCCAATTCCCGTAGCGCAGCGAAGGTCCTGAGCGACCTGTGGTGAGCCAGGTCGAACCAAGTCGAAGGATTACGCCCTGCGTTTCCTCCAAATCAATCCCCCCAACCTGTCCCAACACGGATAAGCACTCACCCACAACCCATCAAAATACCTGTTTCTTGACTTTTCTTAATAGCAATCCCGCAGGACTTCTGTTATAATACTACCCGCTGGGGGAAACTGATTTTATTATAATCGAGAGCTTGGAATGGAGAGTTGAGAAGGAGGAGCCGTTATGGCAAAGCCGGCATCGGGTTTGCGATTTTGCTTCTTGTCATTCCGAGCGGAGTCCCTTGCGGACCTGTCCCATAGGGACGAAGCCGAGGAATCTGTTTTTCATTCTAAATTCTCAATTCAAAATTCTCTATTTTCCCTGCTCCTTGTGCTCTTCTGCCTTGTGCCCTGCGTCTTCGCCAAATACTCCGGCGGCTCAGGCACCGCCGCAGACCCATACCGTATAGCAAACCACAGTGACCTCTATGCCCTGGCCGATGACGCAAACGACTACAATAAATGCTTTATTATGACTGCCAACATCGACCTCGACCCCTGCCTCCCCGGCCGACGCACCCTGACCGCCGCCCTCATCGCTCCCGATACCAGCACAAGCTCCGGCTATCAGGGCACACGCTTTACAGGAACCTTCGACGGAAACGACTGCAATATCCTCAATCTCCGAATCAACGGGAAGGATTACTGTGGTTTGTTCGGCTATATCTACATGGACGCTTCCGTCAGTAATCTCGGCCTGGAAAATGTTAATGTCACCGGTGTCGGTTATTATGTCGGCAGCTTAGTGGGGATGGCCTATCCATTCACGGGTGTAACGAACTGCTATGCGATCGGCACGGTTAC
>CAYGVZ010000050.1:0-13153 GCA_964353475.1 uncultured Pirellulales bacterium
GGGGTTTAAGGACAAGGAAGGGAAGCCGTTGCCGGTGATAGTGCAAAAGAGCGATGGGGCGTATTTGTATGCGACGACGGATTTGGCGGCGCTGAAGTATCGGGTTGAGAAATTAGACGCTGAGAAAATCATTTATGTTACAGATGCGCGGCAGGGGCTTCATTTCCAGATGATTTTTAAGGTCGCGGAAATGGCAGGGTGGGACAGAAGACGGAAGACAGAGGACGGAGGACAGAGGGTGGAGCTTGTTCATGTGACTTTTGGTTCAGTACTAGGCGAGGACGGCAAGCCATTAAAGACACGTTCGGGCGAAAATGTGAAACTCAAAGAGCTTCTCGATGAGGCAGTAGCACGTGCGCGAAAAATCGTTGATGAGAAGAACCCGGATTTATCCCCTGCGAAGAAAGACGAAATTGCACAGGCGGTAGGCATCGGGGCGGTCAAATACGCGGACTATTCGAATAATCGCACGAGCGATTATATCTTCAGTTTTGACAAGATGTTAGCGATGGAAGGCAACACGGCTCCGTATATGCAGTATGCTTATGCGAGGGTCAAGTCGATTAACCGAAAAGGCAAGGAGAGAGGAATTGAGGTTGATGAGGAAACAGGCGGATTAAGGGTGATTTCGCTAACCGAACCGGGCGAGTTGGATTTAGCCAAGCATCTGATTCGTTATGGCGAGGCGGTGGAGGCCGCAGCAGCCGATTACAGACCGAATTATCTGACGACTTATCTTTATGAGCTGGCACAGAAATTCAGCACCTTCTATACCAGTTGCCCCGTTCTCGATGCCGGGCCTGACAAACGTCCGACACGACTTTTGCTTTGTGACCTGACTGCAAAGATAATTAAGCACGGCCTGAGTGAGCTGCTTGGTATTAATGTCCCCGAACAGATGTGAGAGGCAACGGATGAAAATCGTCACAAAGGATTTTCAGATAACGACTCACAGCAGAAATGAGATGATTGACATCACGGGGCAGGTTGAGTCGGTTGTCAGGCAGACGGGCGTTAAGGATGGTGACGTGATTGTGTATTGTCCGCACACGACGGCCGCTGTAACGATTAACGAGAATGCCGACCCCTCCGTTATTCACGATATACTCTTGACGCTGGAAGAGTTGACGCCGCATCTTCGTGCGGGTTATCAGCACGATGAGGGCAATTCTGACGCGCATTGCAAAAGTTCTCTGGTCGGCTGCAGCGAGCAGATAATTATAAAGGATGGCCGGCTGGCGCTCGGCACGTGGCAGGGAATTTTCTTCTGCGAGTTTGACGGGCCGCGCAGCAGGTCGTTCATCGTCCAGGTTCGCGGGGCGTAACGCGGTGGCAAACGACAGCCAAAAGGGCGGGTTTCGCAATGTCATACTGCTGAGCGTCGTTAGTTTCCTCAATGACCTGAGCAGTGAGATGATAATGCCGATTCTGCCTATGTTTCTTCAATCGTTAGGCGCTTCGGGGCAGATTATAGGTCTTGCCGGGGGGTTGCGTGAGAGCATCTCGAATATCCTGAAGGTTATGTGCGGCTACTGGTCCGACAGGACGGGGCGGCGGAAGGTTTTCGTTTACGCCGGCTACGTTACGTCCGCCGTTTTTAAACTGTTGCTGGGCGTTTGCACAGGATGGACGGGGGCGGTCGGTTTCTCAGCGATGGAGCGGATAGGCAAGGGCCTGCGGACCGCTGCAAGAGATGCCATCATCGCTGATTCCGTAACTTCCCAGCGGGGCAGGGGCTTTGGCATTCACAGGGGGGTCGAAACAGCGGGCGCCGTTCTTGGGGCGGCGGTTGCCTTTGGGCTGTTGTGGTTTTTCGCCTTGAGTTTTCGGTCAATCATTATCGCGGCGGCGGTAATCGGGTTCGCAGCCATTGTGCCTCTGCGTTTTGTGGGCGACACCGGCAGCGAGGCAGGGGGGGTAACACAGCGGCAATCGGGTATGGCGCTGACGTCTCCTTTGAGGTTGTTTATTTTAGTTTCAGCGGTGTTTGCCCTCGGCAACTTCGGTTATATGTTTTTTGTTATGCGGGCGCAGCAATTGTTTGCCGGCAGATGGGCGGTTGCCGCACCCATTTTGTTATATCTGCTCTTTAATATCTTTTACAGCGCGCTGGCTGTGCCTCTCGGCGTCTTATCGGACAGAATCGGCAGGGAGAAAGTGATTATGCTGGGCTATCTGCTGTTTTCGCTGACTGCCGCGGGTTTTGCTCTTTTCGAGTCGCTGCCGGCCTTTGTTGTATTGTTTGCACTGTACGGCGTGGTGTTTGCGGCAATCGACGGCAACCAGCGAGCGTTAGTGTCGGACTTAGCGGAAGGGCGGTCGAGGGCTACGGCGCTGGGGGCATTTCATACCGTTACGGGCCTGGCCGCGCTGCCCGGGGGTCTTTCCGCAGGGTTTTTGTGGGAGAAAATCGGGCCGGGAGCGACCTTTGTTTACGGGGCAGTGCTCAGCTTCATATCCGTATTGCTGCTGGTTGTGTTCAAGGGGCGTTTTCGGTCGGCTGACGCGGCACACTAATCGCGGGGCAGAGTGATTCCGGCCAAAAGAAATGGTGAAATGCGTGGAAACGCCCTTTTGGCGCAGAAAAAAGGCGAGGTGGTGGGACCGGCTGGGGGGGAAACCGGTGAGCCACGCTGCCTCGCCGAGGATTAAAAAACTGCTGCCCGCAGTTCATTTCTCTTGTCGGGAAAACATCGAAAACATTAACCCCGCGGAAAGCTGCCGTCAAAGAAAAAACACCCAACCCCAACGTTGCAAAAGCGTGCACAGTTAGCCACGTTACTTTCCCAACAAGATTATTATACCGCAGAGGAGCGACAGCCTGCAAGCAAAAAACGGCCCTTTCTTCCTATTTTTCCGGAGTTTTGAATAGTGTCAGCCGGCATCAAGGGAAAGCGGCCAAAATGGCAACGTCGGGCAATCTGCGAGCAATGCACCGCCTGTGGGGCGGAAATCTGCTTGAAAGCCGCAGGATGACACCTTAAATTATGATTGCGTGAGTTAAGAACCGGGGTATCGGGAAGCGGTTCCCAAGGCATCGTCACGTCGCGGCGTAAGATGTGCACCGCTGGGGCGGTTACTATTATGGCAAGGATAGCTGAAAGAGTAGAACGGGTTCGGGACTGCATCAGGTCCGCTGCCGACCGCGCGGGCAGGGATGCCGCAGGCATAAAGCTCATTGTTGTCACCAAGTCGGCGTCGTTTGAACAAGTCGAGCAGGTAATCCGGCTGGGGCTGGCCGACCTCGGCGAGAACCGTGTGCAGCAATTGAAGAAGATTTCGACTCAGGTAGCGGAGCTGCTTGCCGGCAACGCCGACAACCCGGCGATGCCGCGCCAGGTTACCTGGCATATGATAGGACATCTTCAGCGTAACAAGGTTCGCCACGTCCTGCCAATCGCGTCGTTGATACATTCGATAGATACCCTTCGGCTGGCAGAAGAGATAAACTCGGCCGCCGGCAAGCTCGAGTTGTGTCCCCGTGTTCTCCTTCAGATAAATACGTCCCGTGAGCCGCAGAAGTACGGCGTTCCAGTCGGGGCGGCCGTTCATCTGGCCGAGCAGATTGCGACTCTGCCCAACATCAAGCTTGTCGGCTTGATGACAATGGCGCCTCTGACGCACAACAAAGATGTTATCCGCTCCTGCTTCGTTCGCGCGCGGGAGCTTTTTGCCGAGATGCGCGGCGAAAGAATAGTCGGCGAGCAGTTTACCGAACTGAGTATGGGGATGAGTTCGGATTACCAGATTGCAGTCGAGGAAGGGGCGACGATGCTTCGCATCGGCTCGGCCGTTTTCGCTGGTTAATCGGCAGTCGTCCTTGTTCTGTAGAAGAGGTCATTCCGAATCCGCCAGAGGCGGACGAGGCGAGGAGTCAGTTTATCAGGTCCTTCGACTTCGCTCAGGATGCCAAAGGGGGATTTCTCCGCTCGGTCCCGCCCAGCGTTGGGAGCTGTTACTTTGTTGTGAATTACGGCCGGGTATGTTATAATATTAGAAGCGGCGTATCGGCGGGGCGTTTTTTCCTGCCAGCCGAATGGGGGAAAAGGATTTTCTCGGACTCTCGTGTTGCAGAGTAACCACACAATGCACGATCCGAAGGGAAAATATGCTTGCGCACCCAAGCGGCAGCCGATAATTCTAATGTAAAAAAAGTGAAAAACCGGCAAAGTGGCAAGCCCAACGGGCCGAAATTACAACCGGCAGACCTGCTCCAAGTCAGGTCCCACGGTTGTATTAAACGGCAGAGACGCGGCATATAGTTACAGGGGAAGTTCAAATGGTCAAGAGCGAATTATTGGGCGCGATTGAGCTACAGAAAAGCTTCGTCGATGTTCTCTATTTGACGAACCAGCCACAGATACCGGGTGAGATAAGACGGCTTCTGAAGGAGAGGAAACTGTTACACCGCGTCATGAGGGTTGACCAGTTCGCCGAAGTCCGCGACTCTCTGGCGCAGGTCGGGACAGTCATCATCGACGCTCAGGATTCAGATGCTGCGCAGCAGCAGAAGCTGGCGCGGATTATCGAGACCCTGGAGATGGAGAATATCGGCGTTATTCTTATCACCGACCGTGTGAAAGTTCCCGTGAAGAGCTTCTCGCTGGCGCCATCGAAGAGCAGCTTTACGATGAGCGGTACTACCGAGGCGGTCTCGGTTGATGAGTTGTGGACCAGGGTGAGCGTGAATCTGGCGTACCGCAGGAAGAGCGAAGGGATGGCGGTAAAGCCGGCGATACCACCGAAGCAGGTTCAGACCATTTACAAGAACAAGCTTGCAGAGCAGTTAGGTATGACGGGCGCCCTGGTGGATAACCTTACTGAGCAGTTGCGTCTGGCCGGTCTTGTTCAGCAGGATTTCCTGCCGACGCATCTGCCCAACAGCGAGAAGATAAAGTGGGCGACCGTGTTCTTGCCGGCTGAATGGGTTTCGGGCGATATATACAACGTAGTTCGTATAGACGAGCAGAACATCGGTTTCTACGTTGCCGACGTAGTGGGGCACGGTCTGCCGGCGGCGTTGTTGACAATTTTCCTGAAGCAGGCGCTGGTTATGCGTGCGACCGTTGAGAGCACGTACCACATTTTCTCGCCGGCTGAAGTTATGAAGAATCTAAACGTCCGTATGGCGACGCAAAAGCTGTCGGGTTATCAGTTCGCCACGTGCTGCTATTGTCTTCTGAATGTCAACACGCTGCAGATGACGTACGCCCGTGCAGGGCACCCGTACCCGATATTTCTGCGGCGGGGCGAGCAGCCGCGTCAGCTTGAGGTTCGCGGGTCGCTGCTGGGGGTGTTCAAGCAGGCCGACTACGTCCAGGATACGGTTCAGCTCCAGCCCGGCGACAAGGTACTGCTTTATTCGGACGGCGCTGAGCCGTTCATCGGCGCGCTGGACGATGTGAGCGGTTTTCACTTCACGACGGAGTTTCTCGAAATCAAGGACTTGCCTATTGTTGAAATGATGGACAGGTTCAACACGCTTGCGCAGAATCTAAAAATCGCGCCCTCCGAAGTGGATGACATCACGGCGGTCGGTTTCGAGGTCCAGGAACCAAAGAGCGTCTAATGGCTTCCGCGGATTAGCACGCTGGAATTCTGATGACAGGCCGTTAAAAGGGTTCTCTGTTTTGAGCCGAACAATCCTTTATACCCGTTGCGCATACACGTTGTGTATTTTTCTGGTTAACCGCCGGCTTCATTGTGCCGATACGCGAGTATGCCTTTGCGCGCACGAAAATGATTAGGAGGCGTAGCGATGGGATTACAGAACTGGTCGGAAGATATAGTTCTTGTTGATTTGTCGCGCGAGCCGCGAATGAGGGGCGAGCTGAAGACCGTACTCGACGTGGTTCGGGACAGAGGGGACTGCGACGTGATGATGGACTTTTCGAGCGTGGACATAATGACGTCTGCGAGCATATCGGCCTTTCTGAGATTGCGCAAGCTCCTGGCCGACTGCGGGCACCGCCTGATGTTTTTCAATGTCTCGGCGACGACAAGAAATCTGTTCGGCGTAGTCGGGCTGGATGAGGTGTTCGAGTTTGCTGCGGGCCAGTCCGACGCTGTAGCGGCTCTGAAATCGGGCACCGAGTGTAACGTGCAGACCTGACGGACGTTTGCGGGGAGCGGGGGATAAAGGAAGGGTGCGGCATTATAACGTCTCATAACTTTGATTTAAAAGCGGTTAGCGGTGTTTTCTGCCAACGAGACAATATGTTTGGTAGCTGTTTTGTGCATCGGGCAGGGAGCGGCCGGTTTGGTTTTGGATGCCCGTGTCGTATATTTTAAATGGTTGTAACATTACAGGTATAGCGCGAAAGTTGGGATGCTTATAGGAATGAAAGCGGCTCAAGAAACTGCAGTAGCGCCCAAGCCAAAGACAACGCATCTTTTTGGTGAGTTTCTTGTTTGCAAGGGTCTGCTTACCCGGCTGCAACTGAACAAGGCCCTCGATGAGCAGCGCAGGTACGGGGGACGGCTCGGGGAGGCGCTGCTGCGTTTGAATATGATGAGCGAGGAGCAGGTTACGCGAGCGCTGGCCGAGCACCTGTCAATGGAGTATTTTCACTTTGACGATATTTCCAAAATTGACGTCCACGTCGCGCGTATGCTGGACGAGAGTATTGCCAAGCGTTTCATCCTGGTGGGCATCGGCGAAATCGGAAACAAGGTTATCGTGGCTATGGCCGACCCGCTGAACGTCATCGCTATTGATACAATCACTCTCAAAATCAAGCGTCCAATCAAAGTGGTCATAAGCTCGGCGCAGGAAATACGCAAGGCAATCGAGCAGATTTATCACGGCTCAGATGTTGAGGAGCAGCGGCTGCGCGAGCTGGTTCAGGGTGAAGTTGACAGGGAAGAGGGCAATGATGACGAGAAGGTCGAGACGATTCTCGAAGAAGCCGCAGACGGCGACAGCACAAACGAGGCGGCGGCCACAAAGGCGCCAGTCATACGTTTTGTTGACCTGCTGATGAGCCAGGCGGTAAAGAGCAGGGCGAGTGACGTGCATATTGAGCCGCAGGAAAACTCGATGATAATAAGAATGAGAATAGACGGTATGCTGCGCGATATGGTGCCGCCGGCCAGACATATGCAGCCGGCGGTGGTTACGAGGATAAAAATCCTGTCCAAGATGAATATTGCCGAGCGCCGCCTTCCGCAGGACGGACGTTTCAAAATCAAGGCGCAGGGCAGGGACATTGACGTCCGCGTATCGAGCATACCGACCATTTACGGCGAGAAAATAGTGATGCGTATTCTTGACGCGGCGTCCACCTGTCACAATATCGATCAGCTTGGCATAGAGTCAGACATGCTTGCCGTGCTGAAGAACGCCCTGTCGCAGCCGCACGGTATAGTTATTGTTACGGGTCCCACCGGGAGCGGCAAGAGCACGACTCTCTACGGCGCCCTGAACTACCTCAAAGACCCCACGATGAATATTACGACGGTTGAGGATCCCGTTGAATATCGTCTCGCCGGCATAAATCAAATCCAGGTCAAGCCCGAAATCGCACTCGACTTTGCATCCTGCCTGCGGGCGATTTTGAGACAGGACCCCGACATAATTCTAATAGGCGAGATACGCGATAAGGAAACAGTAGAGATTGCCATCAAGGCGTCTCTGACCGGCCACCTGGTACTGAGCACGTTTCACACCAACGACGCTCCAAGCGCGCTAAGCCGCCTGATTTATATGGGTATAGAGCCATACCTGCTGGCGTCTTCGCTCAACCTGGTCGTTGCGCAGCGGCTTGTCAGGAAAATCTGCGACAAGTGCAAAGAGCCGGTTGCCCTGAATGAAAAAGTGCTCAAGCGGCTGAAGGTAGATATCAACAGTTTGAAGGATACCCAGCTTTTTCACGGGCACGGCTGCAAGAATTGTGGGAACACCGGTTATTTCGGTCGTCTGCCTGTCTTTGAGTTTCTTGTATTGGACCACGAGATGAGAGAGAAGGTTACATCAGGCGCGACCGAGGCACAGCTCAGGGCGTCAGCCCGTCAGAGCGGTTACGGCGGATTGTTGGAGAGCGGCGTCAAGAAGATGCTTGAGGGGCTGACAACCGCAGAAGAGGTGCTGGGCGTTACGTTCAGCGAAGATATCGGCGATATACGAGCCGAACAGCAGGAAAGGGTGGTTGCTCCTGCTGAGCCGGCCGGCTAAGACGAGGAGGCATCGGTGAGGAGTGAAAACCCGCGTGACAGCAGTAATAAGGCAGGCGAGGGGGTATTTTCTCCTAAACTTGCCCCGTTATAGGGTCGATGCATTAGTCAGCCCCGAAATCACGGAAGAAGGGAGGCAACGACTTTTTTGCAAGGTTGACCAAAATGAAGAGCTTTAAATATACCGCATGTGATACGACCGGAGTACGAAAAGAGGGCTTTACGCAGGCGAACAGCTCCAACGACGTTATTACCTGGCTGCGCGAGCACAGCTACACGCCGGTGACGGTCGAGGAGATGGCAGAGGCCGTTAAGCCCGTGGTCAGGAAGTCCCACAGAAAGAGGATAAAGTCAGCCGATGTGGCGGCGCTTTGCTGGCAGTTGACCACGATGGTCGAGGGCGGCATACCTATCACCACCGCCATTGAAACCATATCCGAAGATATTGAGAATCTGCAGCTCCAGACGGTGCTGCGTCAGATTCTGGAGAAGATGAGAAGGGGCGAGGGGTTCTCGGGCGCGGTCTCCGAATTTCCGAGGGTATTTGACCAGCTTTCCCGCGCGATTATTCTGGCGGGGGAAACGAGCGGTAATCTGCCCGGGGCGCTGAAACGAGTGGCGGAGCATTTTGACAACCGCGACAAGCTCGCCAAGAAGGTCAAGGGCGCTATGGCGTATCCGGTCTTTGTGCTCGGTTTCATCGTGCTTATCGTGATATTCATTATGACGTTTATCATCCCGCGATTCCGTACCATATTCGAGCAGTTCGGCAGTAAACTGCCCGCGTTCACCCAGGGGTTTATGGGCTTTTACGATTTTGTGTGCGGCAACCTGATTTTCATAATCGGCTTTGTTTTTCTTTCCGTGTCCGGGTGTATTGTCCTGTCGAAGACGCCCAAGGGGCATTATTTCTTTTCGAGGCTGTCGCTGGGACTGCCGCTTATGGGCAAGATATTAAGCCAGGCGTTTATCGCCACGTTCTGCAAGACGATGGCGACGCTGCTCTCAGCGGGCGTTTCAGTGCTGGAGGTTTTTGACATACTGAAGACGATGACGAAGAACGACATTATAAAAGACGCCGTTACGCGGGCAAGGGAACTCATTGTTCAGGGGACAAGCGTGTCGCTGAGTTTGGCGTCGGCGGGCTTTTTCCCGAATATGGTTGTGAAGATGATTCAGGTAGGCGAGGAAAGCGGCTCGCTGCCGCAGGTGCTCGAGCGGACGAGCGATTACTATGAGCGCAAGGTTGATTCGACCATCACCACCGTTCTGAGTTTGCTGGAGCCAATAATGATTGTAACGGTTGGCGCGATTGTGCTGGTTGTGATTCTTGCGCTGTACCTGCCGATATTCTCGATGTCGGCGGGCGGCACATAGTACGCGGTGTAAAGTGACGGTGCAAGTAGGCCGATTAGGTATGTGATATATCGGAAAACAACGGAATTGCAACAATTTTTAGGAGACAGTAAAATGAAGGGCAGAAAAGGTTTTACACTAATCGAGCTGATGGTGGTCATATTCATCGTCGGCATCCTGGCGGCGGTCGCGATACCGATTATGCGTGGTCGCATAGACGCCGCGAAGTGGTCGGAGGGCAGGGCTGCTGCGGGCAGTATCCGCACAGCAGCTCGTGCGTTCTGTGCAGAGAAGGGCCCGAGCTATACCTATCCCGGCACATCTCTGACGGAACTCGGTTTTGAAACCGGCGACCTTGACGGCAGGTACTTCAGCGACAGCGACTTTTCAATCGTGTTCACGGGGTACAATGCATATACCGTCACGGTGGTCAACACAAGCGGAGGCACCAGTGGAGAGCCGCCGGCAGCACCGGTAAGCGTGACGCTTGACGACGCCGGCCAGTTTACGCCGTAAGGCAGGGCATTGCAGGCCGATTGGACACCACTCCGCTACACGGATAGCGGACAAGTGTTAGTTCACAATCAAAGGGTGGGGGTCGAAGACCCCCACCTTTGTCTGTTCGAATGTGTTCAGGGAGAGTGAGTATGAGCATACATAGACATAAGACATTACCGGCCTTCACCCTGATTGAGTTGATGGTCGTGATATTCATAATCGGCATCCTGGCAGCGGTAGCCATTCCGATGATGCGTGGCCGTATGGATTCAGCCAAGTGGTCTGAGGGCAGGGCAGCCGCCGGTACTATTCGCACGGCAGCGAGGGCCTTCTGCGCCGAGAAGGGCGAGGCATACAACTACGCTGGCACCACCCTTACCGATTTGGGCTTCGATGTCACGGGCGGCGGCGGCGGCGAGCTTGACGGCAAGTACTTCACTGATGACTGCTACAGCATCGTATTTAACGGCTTCAACGATTACATCATCACTGTCGATGCCGACGCCTCGCTCAGTGATGAACACCCTACTGCGCCGATTATTGGCACACTGAACTCAGATGGAGAATGGAACTAATAAGCCGGGTCGATAAGGCCCGATAACCACCTTTGACGTCACGTTCGATTCCGGCCAGGTTCATTCGCTTTTGCGTCGGCTATCTTTATTAGTTATATTTTGATAGTGGGATTTTAAAGGGGCGATTTTGTCAATTGATGTCGAACGCCCCATTTTGCGGAGTGGACACAACGGGAAGGACAGCAGCAGTGCCCGAAAGAAAGGTCAAATCGCTGGGTTGGTTTGCAGTCGCCGAGGAGATGCGTGTCGTTGCATTGCGTATCATCCCGGTCCGCTTCGCCGGCGCACATACAGACGATATTGCACAGGCCAGAAACCGCAGCCGCGGGTTCACACTGGTGGAAGTAATGGTGTCGGTTGCGCTCACCACAGTAATCGCCCTGGGCACTCTGTGTTATCAGTATCACGGCGTAAAGCACAGCCGGGTTGCTCAGGCGCAGGTTGCCGCAACGCGTGCAGGCCAGCTCGTGCTGGAGGACTGGAAAAGTACAGGCGGCGACGCTGATTATGACCCGACATCCCTAGGTGTCGGGTTTGTCGCACCGTCATCCGAAGAGCCGGTAAACTGTGTCATCAAGCTCGACAACCAGAACTTCTATGTGCAACTGGTACAAAACGACATCGACCAGGACACTGTCGCCGGCGTGACGCTTCGCCAACTCAGGGTACTGGTAAAATGGCGCAAGGACTACGAACGGGGCGAGCTTAACGACAGCGACCCAACTGTCGTCCTGACGACCTACGTCAGGCGCGACCAGGATTAAGAATATGGCTACCATAAAAAAAGCCCAGACACTTTCATCTCCTGCGATGCCCTGCGGCAGACGGAGAATGGACTGCAGAGGCGGTTTTACGCTGATAGAACTAATCGTGGCGATGAATGCGTCCCTTATAGTTATGACGACCACGGCCCTGCTGGTTCATAGCGGGCATCGAGGATGGGTAAAGACATTCAACAGCACCAATTGTGAAAGCCGGCTGGGCGCTCTGGATACAATGGTAGCACTTGGTGCAGTCGGTCGCAAATCCAACAAGACGGATTACCGTCTGTACAGGATTACGGGTGACCACTATGACCGGGTCCTGCCTTTGGCCGACCCGGAGGAAATCCTGATTGGTCAGGCCATTGAGTTTCGCTACTGGGATACCGACTTGGACGCCGACCTGATGGACCCTGCCGTGACAGCCACCGCATACGCGTTGTTCTATCTGGACGGCAGCAATCTCAGGGCTGACTATGGTCATTACCCGCCCGGCGGCATCAGCGTATCAGGACAAAGGATAACCGGAGCAGGGGCAATGACGGTCACGCTGGCCCGCAATGTCTCGAGCGTTGAATTCAGTCACACCGCGAAAAATATGCTCGGCGACGGCAGGGGATGCGTCCGAATGAAACTTGTGATTACCGACCCGGCCGATGGGGCGCCCAAGACCACCTTGTCGGCTACTCTGATGCGAAACGTATGGCCTCAGTAGTTCACACAGCCGGCGGAAGCCGAATTATGAATACTCGATACTCGATACTTGATACTCGAAGCTCGATACGTGTACGGGCAATGGTTCGACTTGCTCACAATCCCGGGCGAGGTCAACGGACGAGTATCGAAAAACGGGCGACCAGAGGCGGGTTCGTCCTGGCGCTTGTGCTGGTGGCACTGGTAATACTGGCAACACTTGCCGTGGGGGCGATGATGGCAAGCTATGGCTCCCGCATCCAGGCCACCCGTGTCAAGGCGGAGACCGAGGCAATGCTGGCCGCGGAGGCCGGCTACGAGCGCGCCATCTTCTGGATGAGCCAGCAGACCGACATCCTCGGTGCACTTGGGAGCGGCAGCAGTTCCGGCACCATAAATTTCGGTACAAGCAGGTGCACCTACGAAGTGACGTTCGCGGATTACCTCGGCGCAAGACCCGTATTCAAGGTTGCCGCGACCGGGATAAGCGGCAGGCCCACTTTCACCAGGATAGTCGAGGTGGACGTAATGCAGGAGACAAGCGGCTGGGCTATGGGCGCCTGCAGGGTACCAACGGGAACAAGCTCCACTACTGCGGTATATTTCAAGGGCGGCGAGACAATCGATATGCCCCTTCACATAAATAACCGTAAAGACAACCCCGACAATCGCGACATTTGGATAGACGGCAGCCCTCGCTTTCTGCGCAGGGTCGAAATGGGTGAACCGAGAAAGACCAGTGGAGGCACGGACAAGTATTCCTCGGTTATATCGTATTTTGAAGGTGGGATATATTTTGACCAGCCCGATGTCCGCATCACCGATGAGGCAGCCGTTCAAAGCAAGATTGACCGCTTCCGCGACAGCACAGCCGCCGCCTACAGATTTACTCCCGTTGCCGACACCAACGTCACGCCTTCCTCATCCAGATATCCCGCCGTGCAGCTTGAGTTCTATGTGGACGCCTGCGGCGTAGGCAAGGTACGTATCTCCAACAACTGCACGGTCAAAAACACCACCGCCGGCAGTTGGGATTACAAGGTAGTCCCGGGCAGCGGCGGAAACACATTCCAGAAGTACAACGTGTACGACTATCAT
>CAYGVZ010000051.1:0-13100 GCA_964353475.1 uncultured Pirellulales bacterium
AAATTATTCCAGTACAGAAAAACAAGCCGCGCCAAACTGGCTGCGCACAGGATCAAAAAAGTTTTGCCGCTTAGTGGCATGGGCGCAATCATCGAAGTGGAAGGTCTACCTCAGCGATTTAAGTGTATGTATGCTCCTAAACCAGAGCAATACTATGCAGGCATACTTCGCTGGGGCCTAGGCTATATATTATACGGATTTTATAATGAATCATTTAGAACAACGCATAGGTTAGTATAATGCCAAAAGCAATTATCTCTAACAAAATTTATCTGGATAATCCAGGCGTAGAAGAATCCAAAAGTATAATAAAAACACTTACCTATAAGATCAACAAAGACACTGGTAGTAAACAGTTTAGCACTGTAGAAACTATCAGAAACTATAAAGTATTACCAAAAGGCATACTTAGCATACCGCAGGGTAGACTAGACTTAGTTCCCAAACACTATGAAATAGTGGATAAGCGAACTATAATACCGGCTCCATTTCCAGAGCCAAAATTTCCATTACGTGATACACAGTTGGCGGTCTATGAAGAAGTTGCAGACACTTGTTTTATCAATGCTCTTGTGGGCTGGGGCAAAACTTTTACAGCCCTACACTTGGCTAGAAAGTTTGGACAGAAGACGCTGGTGGTTACGCACACCACAGCACTACGAGATCAGTGGATTGAAGAAATAGAAATTTTATTTGGTATGCCAGTAGGTGTTATTGGTGGCGGTAAGCTAGACTGGGAGGATCATGCTATTACAGTGGCTAATGTACAAACCCTAGTAAAGCACAGTGCAAAACTGGCAAAGGAGTTTGGTACTGTAATCTTAGATGAAGCACATCATTGTCCGGCTAGTACATTTTCACAACTAATAGATGATTTTCATGCCAGATATAGAATAGCACTTAGTGGTACTATGAACAGAAAAGACGGAAAGCACGTAATGTTTCCGGACTTTTTTGGCCCTAAAGTCTATAAACCACCGCAATCACATACCCTAAATCCAGAAGTTAAACTGATACAAACAGGTATTACACTTAAACCTGGCGCTACATGGGTAGAAAAAATTAATGCACTTACAGAGGACGAAGATTATCAAAGATTTATTTCAGGTTTAGCAAAAATTCAAGTAGCCCTTGGGCATCAAGTTTTAGTTATTGCAGACAGAGTTGGATTTTTACAAAAGGTAAAGGAATATGTCGGAGAAACGTGTGTGTTGGTTACTGGCGAAACCAACTTTGAACAACGTCAACAAATCAAGCAGCAGCTACTCACAAAAGAAAAAATGTGCATTGCTGGTAGCCGCCAAATCTTCAGTGAAGGCATCTCCATAAATTCACTTAGTTGTGTTATCCTAGCAGTACCAATTGCAAATGATAGTTTACTAGAGCAGATTGTAGGCAGAATTCAACGTCAACATGACGATAAACTAAATCCTGTAGTCCTAGATATGCAATTTGCAGGTTACATGGATAAGAAACAAAACCGGGATAGATTGGGATTTTATATGCGTAAAGGCTGGGAGATTGAACTGGTATAAAAATTTACACTTGTAAATCTCTATTTACTGTGATATAATATATTCTTACATCTGAGAAATGACTTTATTTTTTAACCTTAAAACCTTAGAGCAAGACACACAATGCAATGCCGAATATATGGTAGAAGCATTGTACAAGTTTTACCGGGGTGTGACTATACCAAAAAATGTTCACGAAAAATACAAGCCATTGACTAGATTAAAGGTGGGAAGTAGTTTTTTACTGCAACCCGAACCGTTTTTCAAAAACACGGGCATAGATTCAGCATATAGAGCACAATATATTAGATTAGCCGGATTACGAAACTATAGTTTATACAAAACTCACGGCATTAAATCACTAGATTTAACACTATATCCTGATATTGATTTAATGAAGATTAAATCAAACCCGCTTTTAATAATCGCAAACAAACAAATTAAATTTATACACGAGGAAACTTAAAAATGGCACTAAGCTTTAAGCAAACAAAAGGTCGCGCACAGAAATCTTCCGTTGAAAGCTACGAATACAAAGACGGTGAAAATACCGTTCGATTGATTGGTGGTGTACTGCCCCGTTATGTTTATTGGGTGCGCGGTACTAACAACAAAGATATTCCAGTGGAGTGTCTTGCGTTTAGCCGTGACAAAGAAAAATTTGACAACCTGGAAAAAGATTGGGTTCCTGAATTTCATGCCGATCTTAAATGCTCTTGGAGCTATGCAGTTAACTGCATTGACCCTAAAGACGGCAAAGTCAAGGTTCTTAATCTGAAAAAGAAACTGTTTGAACAAATTATCACAGCAGCAGAAGATCTGGGCGATCCTACCGATCCAGAAACTGGCTGGGATGTGGTATTTAAACGAGTAAAAACTGGGCCGCTGACTTATAACGTGGAATATACACTGCAAGTTCTGCGTTGCAAGCCTCGCGCTCTTAATGCTCAAGAACTTGAGTTGGCCGCTAAAGCACTGCCTATCGACGAAAAGTATCCTCGTGCAAATCCTGATGAAATTAAAGCACTTCTGGAAAAACTTCAAGCTGGCGTAGACGAAGAAAATTCTCAAAGCGAACAAGAAGCCGTAAAAGAGCTAGGTTAAACAACAAGCCCGCTAAGGTATCTGCTTTAGCGGGCTATTTTGTCTGGTAGAAAATGAACATACTATTCACCGCAGATATACACATAAAACTGGGTCAAAAAAATGTCCCAGTTGAGTGGGCTAAAAATAGATTTAACTTATTTATTGAACAGCTTAAGAAAATGCAGCAACACGCTGACCTAGTAGTCCTAGGCGGCGATATATTTGACCGACTTCCTACTATGGATGAGGTTGAATTATACTTTGACCTAATAGCCAGTATTGATGTAGAGTGCATAGTCTACCCTGGCAATCACGAAATGCTTAAAAAGGATACTACATTCTTAAGCTATTTAAAACGAGCTACAGGACGAATCAATCCATTAGTAACTATTGTAGATGATTTCTATACTCGTCATGGTATTGATTTTGTACCCTACAATAAGCTAAAAGAACTAGAAACAACAAAATACACTTTTGATGAGCGCATTTTGTGTACTCATGTTCGTGGTGAAATTCCACCGCACGTTAAACCAGAAATTGATTTAGCAGTGTTTGATCGCTGGCAAAAGGTATTAGCAGGCGATTTGCATAGTTATGAAAATTCGCAGCGAAATATTATATATCCAGGCAGCCCTTACACTACTAGCTTTCACCGTAATGAGGTTGATACTGGAGCTGTACTACTAGATACAAAAGATCTAACACATACTTGGATGCCTTTTCAACTTCCGCAGCTTATTAAACAAACTGTAGGAGTACATGACCCTAAACCGCAGACCCTATTCCATCATACAATTTATGAAATCGAGGGCGATTTGCACGAACTGGGTCAGCTTGAGGACAGTGACCTAATCGACAAAAAGGTAGTTAAGCGCGCACAGGAAACTCAACTAATCTTAGACCCAGAACTTAGCCTAGGTGAAGAAGTCCGTGAATACTTAACTTATATCCTACAGCTTAATGAAGATGCAGTTAGCGAAACCCTAAAAGAATTCTACAACTACTCGGACAAACTAGAATTATGATAACGCTAAAAGAACTACGCTGGTCCAATGCCTTTAGTTATGGTGAAAACAACAAGATTGATTTTACGCAAAGCCCACTTACTCAGCTAGTGGGTAAAAATGGGCACGGTAAAAGCAGCGTTGCACTAATCCTAGAAGAAGTCCTGTTCAACAAGAACAGCAAGGGTATTAAAAAAGGCGATATCTTAAACCGTTATATCAAAGACAAGCACTATCAGATTGAACTAGTATTTGACAAAGATGGTTGTGAATATAAGATTGAAACAAAACGCGGTGCTCAGCAACAAGTAAAACTGTACAAAGGTTCGGAAGATATTAGTGGACATACGGCTACTACTACCTATAAGTTAATAGAACAGTTAATAGGTATAGATCATAAAACGTTTTCACAGATTGTTTATCAATCGCATGCAGGTAGCTTAGAGTTTTTAACTAGTGCTGATACTGCTAGAAAAAAGTTTTTAATCGAATTGTTAAACTTAGGCAAGTATACCCAAGCTGGGGAAGTATTTAAATTGGCAGCAGCGGAAGTAGGTAAAGACCTTACACAAGCACAAGCTAAGCTGGATACTATTCAGCAGTGGATTAATAAGTACAGTAAAACAAGTTTTCAACCTAAAAGATACGCTCCAGTTTCTACATTAGATGATAGTCTAGTTGCAGAAGCCAGTAGATTGTCAACTACAATTCAGGATATTGAAAAAACAAACAAAAAGATTACTCAAAACAATACTTATAAACAGTTAAAAGATAAAATCAACTTACTGCCAGTACCAAGTAAACCTCAAGGTGAAATAAGTAATAGCATTACTAAAAAGGCAGAGTATGCTAAAACTATGCAGGACGCTACCCTGTTCAAACGAAAAATGGAAGCCTTACATGGTAATTGTCCAACCTGTTTACAAACCATTGATGCAGAAAAAACCAAAAACTTAATCACAGAACAAGATGCAATTATTTTAGTTGCTAAGGCTCAGGGTGAACGAGAGGCCGAACGAATTAAACAATACAACGATCAGCTTAACAACTGGAATACAGCACAGCGTAATCAAGAAGAGTGGGAAAAATATCATCAACTAATCGATCCGGAATTGCCCGATAGCTTATTGGATGAAGCAATATTACAAAAAGAATTAAAAGGTTTGCAACAACAAATAGCAAAGATTAAACAAGATATTGCTGATGCAGAAAAGCACAATCAAGAAGTAACTACTCACAACAATCGACTAGAGTTGATAAAATCACAAATAGTTGAAATGGAAGTAGAACTTGGTGGTTGGTCTGCTACAGCAAAGCAATTAACTGCAAAACTAAATACTGTTAATACTTTAGTAAAAACCTTTAGTACTACTGGACTAGTTGCGTATAAGATTGAAAATCTTGTTAAAGACCTAGAGGGCATCAGTAATGAGTATCTAGGCGAACTTAGTGGTGGCAGATTTCAAATCAGTTTTCAAATTAGCGGCAGTGACAAATTAAATGTAGTCATTACTGATAATGGAATAGATATTGACATACTTGCGCTTAGTGGTGGTGAACGAGCTCGTGTTAATGTGGCAACGCTATTAGCAATTCGTAAACTAATGCAAAGCCTAAGTCAAAGCAGGATTAACTTGTTAGTCTTAGATGAAACTATTGAAGCACTAGATACTGACGGTAAGGAGAAATTGATTGAAGTCTTACTCAAAGAAGAAGCACTCAATACCATACTCGTTAGTCACGGATTCAGCCACCCCTTATTGGAAAAGGTACACGTTGTTAAACGCAACAACATTTCAACAATCGAGGAATAATAATATGTATAAAATCGAACACGTAATCAATGCCAAAGCTACTGCTGTTAAGAATGGCAGGGAAACAGAGCTTTTTGTAGGTGATGAACTTACTGCTGACGAACTTGCTACACTAAAAGTTTATGGCGGCAGATTGATCTATAGGATTGATCAAAATTGTACTGGAGAGGTTTGCGGAATTGATATTGAAGCACACCTATCAGAGCCTTCAACAGCTGGTGTTTCAATACCAGCAATAGCTGTATAGTCAACCAGTTACTAAATAATGGTTGACTCTAGGGCTAAAGGCGCTAGAACTGAGTTAGTAATCAGGGATCTTCTCCGTAAATACACTCGCCTAGGGTGGGAGAGGGTTCCTGGTTCCGGTGCATTAGATGAAAAACATGGATTAAAAGGCGATCTTTATATCCCTAATTGCAACAACACTTTTTGTGTAGAAGCTAAAGGATACGCGGACGATCATTTGACTAGCGCTGTATTAACATCTAAATCACCACAATTACTAGAATTTTGGCAACAAACTTTGCGTCAAGCAAAACAAGTTAATAAATTACCATTGTTAACTTTTAAACATGATCGTAGTAAGATATTTGTAGCGTTTAGTAGTGATTACTGTATACCAGAAACCTATAATCACTTTTATATATCCAGAGAGCCGTATAGTTTTTATGTTTCACTACTTGAAGACTGGTTAACATATGAGCGACCAGAATTTATCTCTTGACTTGTACCTGAAATTTTAGTATAATATTAAATGAAAAATATTTTAATAAAGCCAACCCTAGACTGGATATATCATGATTTCAAATCAAATCGTTATCGGTTTATTATGGAGCTTATTGCCTGGGCTGTTAGTATTGGGTGTGCTATTACGATGGCTGGAACAGTACCAAACCCTCCACTTATGGCTCTTTATCCCGCTTGGATTTTTAGTTGTGCTATTTATGCCTGGTGTGCTTGGTCTCGTCGTTCACTGGGTATGCTTGCTAACTACTTCTTGCTTGTCTCCATTGACCTATTTGGCTTTATAAGACTACTAACTACAGGATAACATGAGTAAAACATTTCAACAAGTCACGGAACAAGAAAATTGCTTAATGATCATAGATGCGCTTAACTTAGCCTTTCGCTGGAAGCACAGTGGTGCTACAGATTTTGCCGAAGACTACAAGCGTACTATTGAAAGCCTAAAGAAAAGTTATAAAGCCAAATGGGTAGTAGTTGCAGCAGATCAAGGCTCTAGTAGCTATCGCAAAGCAATTTACCCTGAATATAAACAAAATCGCAAAGATAAATTTGCCGAACAAACTGATGCTGAACGGGCTGCTTTTGAAATGTTCTTTGAGGACTATCAAGCAAGCCTAGATCTTATCAGAGATACCACAGACTATCCTGTAATTCAATTTAAACAAACCGAGGCTGACGACATTGCCGCTTACATTGCTAGTATTCACAACCTTTTACCTGCTGTTGATCACATTTGGCTAATTTCCAGTGACAAAGACTGGGATCTTCTTGTTAACGATAAGGTAAGCAGATTTAGTTACGTAACTCGTAAGGAAATTACTGCTAATAATTGGCATACACACTACGATTTTCCGCACGAACACTATATTAGTGTAAAGTGCTTAATGGGAGATACTGGTGATAATGTGCTGGGCGTAGAGGGCATTGGCCCTAAACGTGCACAACAACTAGTAGAACAATATGGTAGTGCACTAGACATAGTGGCTGAACTACCTATTGAAAGTAAATTAAAATACATCAAGACCCTAAATCAGAGTGGCGATAGAATCTTACTCAACTATCAACTTATGGACTTAGTCACCTTTTGCAAAGATGCACTGGGCGAAAATACACAAGAAATTAATCAAATACTACAAGAGTATATACAATGACAATTACATATCTACATTATCCAACTATTACTAATAAAATTCAGTGTTTAGTATCCGATCCTAAGTTTTTGCCACAACGCCAACACAAAACTGATGCAGGCGCTGACTTATTTAGCACTACTACCGTTAGTATTTATCCCGGCGAACAAGCCATGATTGATTGTGGTGTGGCTGTTAAAATTCCCACAGGTTATGGTGGTTTTGTTTTTAATCGTAGTTCGCAAGGTAAGCTAGGCGTAATAATTCCACACAGTGTGGGAGTAATTGATAGTGATTATCGTGGCAATATTAAGGTTATCCTAAAAAATCAGGGAACTGATCCCTATAAAATTGAAGCTGGCGTAACCAGAATTGCACAGCTAGTAATTATGCCAGTTATGCTGGCAGAATTTACAGATATTTGGAATGACACACAACGAGGTACTGGCGGTTTTGGCAGTACAGGAACATAAGGAATATTATGACAGTTTCAACAAGAGCACAAGTAATTACACGTCGCACCTATAATAGGCCCACTAGTGACGACGGAAAACAATTTGAAACTTGGCAGGAAACAGTTGCTAGGGTTATCGATCACCAAGCGTGGTTGTGGGAGCGTGCCCTTGGGCGTGAACTGAATGATGAAGAGTATGCAGAACTCTACGATTTAGAACAGCTAATGCTGGATCGTAAGGTTTTGATGAGTGGCCGTACACTATGGCTGGGGGGTACTCAAGTAGCCAAAACCCGTGAGGCAAGTCAATTTAATTGCAGCTTTACCCATGTAGAAACGGTATACGATGTAGTTGATGTCTTGTGGCTGTTGTTACAAGGTTGTGGCGTAGGCTTTAAGCCTATTGTAGGCACATTGAACGGTTTTTCAAAGCCAATTAAGAATATTAAGACAATTCGTAGTCAGCGCACAGACAAAGGTGGCAATGAGTACAACACAGAAACTTGGGATCAAGAAACTAAAACTTGGACACTGCAAATCGGCGACAGTGCAGAAGCTTGGGCTAAATCTATTGGCAAGCTTATGGCTGGTAAGTACCCCGCTGATACTCTGGTTCTGGATTTTAGCCAATTACGTCCCGCAGGTGAAAGGTTAAAAGGTTATGGTTGGGTTTCGAGCGGCGATAGTGCTATTTGTTCTGCATATACTAGCATTGCCAATATTCTTAATGGCAGGGCTGATAGTTTACTTACTAGGATGGATATCCTGGACATTGTTAATCATCTTGGTACTATTCTTAGCAGTCGTAGAAGTGCTGAAATCGCTCTATTTGACTATGGTCAACCAGAGTGGGAAGAGTTTGCGGTAGCTAAAAAAGACTGGTGGTTGCATAATAATGCGCATCGTACTCAAAGTAACAATTCACTAGTATTTAAAGAAAAGCCTAAACGTGAAGATTTAGAGCATATTTTTCATTTAATGCAAGAAGCTGGTGGTTCGGAGCCAGGTTTTATCAATGAAGTAGAGGCACTGCGTCGTGCACCTTGGTTTAAAGGCGCAAATCCTTGTGTGGAAATTCTCCTAGGCAACAAAAGTTTTTGTAACCTAACAGAAACTGATTTAGCTAAATTTAAAGGCGATAATGCTGGGTTACATGCTGCTATTCGTTTAGCTGCCAGAGCCAACTATCGTCAAACTTGTGTTGACCTGCAAGACGGTATCCTGCAGGAGTCTTGGCATTTAAACAACTACTTTCTACGCTTATGCGGCGTAGGTTTAACTGGTATTGCAATGCGTCCAGATATGGGTAGTTATGATTACGAATACTTGAAACGTACAGCAACTAGTGCAGCAGTTGGTATGGCTCAAGAACTAGGATTGCCAAGTCCCAAAAACGTAACTTGTATTAAGCCGTCGGGAACACTAAGCAAGATCATGGATACTACAGAGGGCAAGCATAAGCCGCTTGGTAAGTATATTTTTAACAATGTACAGTTTTCAAAACACGACCCTATTGTAGAAAAACTTAAAGAAGCTAATTATCGAGTTATTAATCATCCCGTAGACGATACTGGAGTGTTAATTACTTTTCCTGTTAAATGGGATGGCGTTCCTTTTACCAAAGTGGATGGAAAAGAAGTTAATTTAGATTCGGCGATTATGCAGTTAGATAAGTATAAACTACTGCAAACTTCTTGGTGTCAACAAAATACATCAGTTACTATTAGCTATGATCCTAGTGAAATACCAGCTATTGTTGATTGGCTTTTAGAAAATTGGGATTGTTATGTAGGTGTAAGTTTTATTTATAGAGCTGATCCTACTAAAACAGCTAAAGACTTAGGGTATTTATATCTTCCACAAGAAGTAGTTACAGAACATGACTATAATGAATACGTCGCTACATTATTATCAGTTGATTTAAATAATACGAATAGTTTTGATGAACTTACTGATGCGGATTGCTCAACGGGGGCCTGTCCCATAAAATAAGGTAAGTAAAAAATTAGCTTGTATCCGTAAGTTATCCATGTTATAATAGTAATATATTGGATAACTTACGGAGATTTTTTTATGACTTGCGGCATATATTTATTAAAGTTTAATGGCACTAATAGTGTATATGTGGGTCAATCAACCAATATTGAATATAGGTATAAAAAGCATATACAATCTTTAAAAAGAGGCGATAGTAATTATAAATTACAAAATGCCTATTTATTATATGGCGATCCAATATTAGAACTATTATTAGAAGATATTCCTAAAAACGAATTAAATGCTTGCGAAAATGAAGCAATATTACTATTTAATTCAGTCAAATGTGGATTAAATATAGCCGAATTTGCAGATATACATTCTATTGGAGAGAAAAATCCTGGTTCCAAGTATTCCAACGAAGATATAATAAAAGTATTTAAACTATTGTTAGATCTATCTTATAGATATAAAGATATTGAAAAATTAACTGGTGTAGCTATTAGCACTATTAGACATATAGCTAATATGGAAGCACATACTTGGCTACAAGAAGAATACCCAGAAGATTATAAAATACTTATATCTTATAAAGGAAAGTTAAGACAACAAGCAACAAATTCGGCTGAACAGCGCGGTATTATATATCCACCAATAATTTCTCCTGCAGGAAAAGAATATATAGTAACAAACGTATCTTCTTTTGCTAGAGAGCACAATCTAGATCCATCATCATTACGAAAAGTTTTGGTGAAAACTCCAAAATATATATCCCATAAGGGGTGGAAATTAAAAATATGAAAACTTTTCATTTTGAACTCTCAGAAGAAGAAGCTAACATAATCCTACAAGGATTGCAAGAATTACCAGCTAAAATTTGTAATCCAATTAGCCAAAAGCTGATAGAACAAGCTAAACAGCAAATAGAAGGTCGCGTAATCAATCAAACTATTGATGAGAGCGTACAAACCGCTGAACAACTAGGCTAAAAACAAAAAGCCCCTAAGCATTGCTGCTTAGGGGCTTTTTTATTAGTTGTTGTAGGCTAGGATAACTTGTTTACACATTTTACTGCGAACAATATCTTCGTCTTCAAATTTAACTACTTGAACACCAGGCAATTTACCTAAACGTTGTACAGCGTCTTCTAAGCCACTGTCCATAATGTCTGTTTGTTTAGGATCGCCGCTAAGTATAACTTTGCAGTTTTTACCTATACGGCTTAAAAGCATTTTTAGTTCAGTTTTGGTTAAGTTTTGCGCTTCATCAACTAAAATAACGGCATAGTCAAAACTCATACCTCGCATAAACCCAATAGGTTTAGGGTCAATATCTTTGCTTTTTAATGCGTATTGATAAAATCCAGCACCCAACGTACGGGTAAACACTGAATCAAATGGCTGTAAGTACGGTGCGTATTTATCGTCTAATTTACCCGGTAAGAATCCTAGTCCGCGACCAGTTTCTACATTAGGCCTAGTTAAGATAATTTTTGAAATTTTACGGTGAAATAGTTGGCCAGCTGCATAACTAGCCGCTACGTATGTTTTACCAGTACCTGCACTACCAATACCAAAAACAATATCATTGTTTTTAATAGCGTCTAGGTACACACTTTGAATTTCATTTAGGGGCTTTACTTCTTTAAATCCCTGTTCAGGGGGATTTTGATTTTCTAGTAAAGCTACTTTACGAGCCCGCTTACCTGATTGAGCAACCATAGAGACCTTTTTTAAAAGACTACTTAACGTATGGAATATATTTTGCACTGCGATTAATGAGTACGTCCTCTACATGGTGACGGTTAATATCACAGGCACTACGATTACCGTAAAGTGCCACCTTAGACTTCAAACAAAGTTTCTCCACATTATCAAACCACAAATTAGGATCACACCAACTAGTCAATTTACAAGCTCTGCGTTCGTGATCTACACCACCCAAACCACCATTATAAGCTGCATCAGCAAAAGCATATGCCTCTTTGTTATCTTTAACGTATTTACTAAAATATTGATAATTATCGCGCATCATTAGTGTTAGTGCACGAATTTTCAGGTCAGGACGATCATAAACTACTTGCCAGTTTAAGTCGTATAATTCTTTATTATACTTGTGTTTTAAGTCTGATAGAGCATCAAACCTAATAGATCCATCCGCTTTAAAAGCCCTTGTAATCTGACCAAGTCCTGCACCCTCTTCTCTAGCACTTTTTAGCCTAGATTTGGAGTTCCAACACTTACTGTGCGTTAAGGAAATGCAAGACTCGTGCTCTATTAGACTAGCAAGGTATGGAGCTTTGGGTGTTGAGCCCAGACCCTGTCTTTTTCTTGCTGAAGTGTAGGCAGGTGCTCATATGCTTGCTTGGGAATATAGGTAGCAACTGGTTGTGCGTAGACTTGTGAGCCAAAAAGACTGAGTAAGCCGTAGATAATTACACAAAGACCTAAAAAACTTAAGCCTGCGCCAGTGGCGGTTTCACGTGCCTTTTTAAGCAGTGATTCCATGTCTGCGTAATCAAATAGTGCACGCCTGGCAAGGTGTGCAAACCACACAGCTACAATTGGCGTAGCTAATTTAGCTAAAAATGGGATAGTCATATTACCGCCATTAGGGTCGCTGATAAATAAGTACAGCATAACAATAATGGTACCGCCAATCATAAAGATATTGCGGAAGCGTAAGTATTCTTTCATGGGTTGTCCAGATTTGAAAGTTTGCGGATAGCTTCAATGCCGGCCGCTTGTTTAAATGCACACTGCCCATACAGTCCAATTACCTGAATATAATGTTGAGCTACGTGTTCATATGTGGGATTTTGAGGCAATGCTGGTAGTAGTTCACAACCAATTAAAAGTTGAGATTCTACTATTACACGTTTTTGTGTTGCTGCAATTACTGGTGTTTCCACAGATTTTTTTACAAAAACGCCACATCCAGTAAGCATTGCAAGAAAGCAAAAACTAAATAATATTCGTGTTTTCATTTTTGATTGGCTCGCATAATTGCTTCACCGATACTATCTACAAAAGTTTGTGATGGTAAACACTCACCGTTTTTTATAATAGTAACCGGCTGCAATTTTAGTTGTTCACTAATACTAATGATTTGTTTGCTTAATTTTTGCTGTTTTTGTGCTGCTTGTTGCTGAGTAGTGGTTAAACTGCCCTCTAACTGTGTAACTTTTTGTTGTAGTTCCTGTTCATATTGTTGCTTAGCCTTCGCACACTCTAGCTGTGCTTGCTCATAACCGCGAGTATAAATTTTATTGTAAATAAAAAATCCGGCTATGGCTAGGCTTACAACCACAAAAATGCTAATTATTATTTTTATATCATTGAGCATTTTGTTCACTGGGATTAAAATGCGGGTAT
>CAYGVZ010000052.1:0-13064 GCA_964353475.1 uncultured Pirellulales bacterium
CTCAAAACAATATCAATCCCTCTGCCCGCCCTGAGCTTGTCGAAGGGGCAGAATCAGGCGGAGAACTAAGAGCGCGAGAACGATGGCTATACAATCTGTCAAAACATTCATAAAGACAGGCCGGACGTTGCAGATTGTTTTGTTATGCCTGGTCTGCGCACTTTGCCTCGCTGTATGCAGTTGCTCATCCGAGCCAAAGATTGCAGCATCTCGCGCAAGGTCAAAAACCGGTTTGCGCCCTCTCATACCTGTGGAGGCCAAAGGCCCCCAAGCTACCCCCACCACTGCCCCTGCACCTCCTCTCGCTCAGACCGTCGAACCGGCATCGAGTAAAAGCGATACCGAAATACAAGAGAGCGGAATGGATGCAGAGCAGCCCGCCCTTCGACAAGCTCAGGGTGGTGAGCAAAGTCGAACCACTGTTTCGCGTCAGGACATTGAAGCATCGCTGCCCGCCGAAGTGACCGCGGTTGACGAGCCATCGGCAAGCAGGATAGTCAAGCTGCCCGCCCTCGAACAGCCGGGTATGGGCGATGAACTGGTTACACTCAACTTCGACCAGGTCGATATACGCACCGTCCTGAAAACAGTCGGCGACATCACCGGCGTCAACTTCGTGGTGGATGATACCGTCCAGGGTAACGTCACGGTCCTGTCGCCGTCGAAGATACGTCTGGCCGAGGTCTGGGACGTCCTTGAATCAATCCTGGAGGTTAAGGGCTATGCAGCCGTGCCTTCCGGAAACTTCGTCAAGATTATCCCGCGGCTTGAGGCCACGAAACGAAACCTCGAAGTGCGCGTCGGCTCCGACCCTGCCGCAATACCACAGAACGACCGGCTGGTCACACAGATTCTGCCGCTCAAATTTGCCGACGCCGCCGAGGTCAGCCAGATTATCAAGCCGCTGCTGCGTGCGGATGCCCATCTGGCCACCTATCCGCGGACCAACGCCATCATAGTAACCGACACGTCCTCGAACATTTACCACATAGCCACGGTTATCCAGAAACTTGACGTTGCCGGCTCAAAGGAGCTGGTCAGCGTCATTCGCCTCAGATATGCCTCGGCGCAGGTGGTAAGCGAACAGGTAACACGCATAATCGAAAAGAGCAAAACATCGGCGACTCAGCCGGGCCGCGCATCTGCAAATCCGGACTCGGCCGTAAGGATTCTGCCCGACGCCAGGACCAACTCCTTAATCGTGGTCGCAAACAGCCAGGAAACAAAGACAGTCGAGACCCTTGTCGCCCAGCTCGATGTCGAGCAGCCCAGCGGAGCAGGCAACATACACGTGGTCTATCTAAAGAACGCCCCAGCAAAGGAGACCGCCGAATCGCTGAAGGCGGCCCTTGCCAACCTCCGTATTACCGGCGCAGTTGACCCCGCACAGAACATCCAGGTTACCGCCGACGAAGGCACTAACGCCCTGATAATCTCGGCGCCGCCGCAGGACTTCAAGGTGGTCGCCGACATCATTGAAAAACTCGACATCGTCCGCGAACAGGTTCTTGTTGAAATGCTCATTATGGAGGCCAGCGACGACAGTTTGCAGGAACTGGGCGTGGACTGGGCCACCCTCGACGAGGCGGTCGAGAGGAGCGTTCGCGGCTTTGCGGCCACCAACTTCGGCCCGAGAGTGGATTACGTCGGCGGTGACTTCGAGGGATTGAGCGTCGGCGCATTCAGAGGCAGCGGCTCCAACGTCAGAATCGGGGCAATCATCAACGCTCTGGAAAAACAATCTGGCGTGAACATCCTTTCCACGCCGCGAATCACAACGTCCAACCACCACAAGGCGAAGATAATCGTCGGCGAGAACAGGCCGTTTGTGATGGAATCGCGAATCACCGAAACGACGGACTTTATCACGCCGACCGTAATCAAAACGTTCGAGTACAAGGACGTCGGCATTATGCTTGAGATAACACCGCACATCAGCCAGGCGGGCCTCGTACGACTGGAAATCAACAGCGAATTCACTAAGCTCATCGAAGACGTTACCACCACCTCGACAGATACTCCGACAACCGCCAAACGCCAGGCACAGACCGTTGTCTCAATGAACAGCGGCGCTACCATTGTCATCGGCGGCCTCATCAGAGACGACAAGGTGTCCATCGAAAAGAAAATCCCGCTGCTGGGCGATATCCCAATCGCAGGCGCCCTGTTCAAATACCAGAAGCACCGGGTGCAAAAGACGAACCTGCTGATATTCATCACCCCGCATGTATTAAGCAACCCGGAGGACCTGCAGCGTATGACTGAATCGCAGAAAGAACAGATGAGACCGGCTATGGAAAAGCCGGGCAGCGGCAAGTAACGCCGCAGTCCGACATTCGTATTGCCGAGCCGGGAGGTAAACAAGTGGAAAGCAAAGCGGATATCCTGTTACTCGAACAGCTTGCCGGCGAGCATCTCGAAAAGATTCTGCCCCAGCAGCTCAAGGCGGACCTCGTCAGGAAGCTCCCGCTGGAGTTTCTCAAGAAGCACTGCGCAATCCCCATCGTGCTGGACGACGGCCATATCGCAGTCGCGCTGTCGGACCCACTTAATATCGACGCGTACGACGCAATAGCCAACATCCTGGGCCAATCCTGCACACGCGTGATTTGCCCTGCCTCTGAAATCGAGCAGGCCATAAGCCGCTGCTACTACCACGGTCCTGCCGCTGCTGCCGGCGGCGAGCAGATCCAGCCCGCCGATGCGCAGGACGCCATCGCCGACCTGGGATCTGTCTCTGCGCAAACCCACGCCGAAGACCTGCTTAACATCGCATCGAAAGCGCCCGTCGTAAAGTTGGTCAACAAAATCCTTTTTCTTGCCGTCCACAACAGGGCAAGCGACATCCACATCGAGCCGTACGAGAACAAGGTGCGGATTCGCTTCCGAGTTGACGGCGTCCTGCACGATGTGCTGACCCTGCCTAAGCAGCAGTATGCTGCGCTTGTCTCACGGTTGAAAATAATGGCCAATCTCAACATCGCCGAGCGCCGCCTGCCACAGGACGGACAAAGCCGCATCAAGACGGGCCAGGACGTCATCGACGTGAGGGTCTCGGTCATCCCGACCCTCGGCGGTGAACGTGTTATGCTGCGACTTCTCGACAAAGGCGGTCGCCAATTAACCCTTGACGAAATCGGCTGCTCGCCCCAGACCCTCTCGCATCTGCGGGATTTGATTCGGCTGCCGCACGGAATAATCCTGCTGACAGGCCCCACCGGCAGCGGAAAGACAACCACGCTCTACGGCGCCCTCAACGAGCTTAACGGCGAAGAACAAAACATTCTCACCGTGGAAGACCCCATCGAATATCAACTGCCAGGAGTGGGCCAGATTCAGGTCAAAACCAAAATCAACCTCACCTTCGCCAATTGTCTGCGGCACATCCTTCGACAAGACCCAGATGTCATTATGATAGGCGAAATCCGCGACGTCGAAACAGCCGAAATTGCCATCCAGGCCTCCCTGACAGGCCATTTGGTGCTCAGCACGCTTCACACAAACGATTCGGCGTCGGCCATAACGCGACTGGTTGATATGGGCATCGAGCCGTACCTGATTTCGTCGTCGGTGGTTGCCGTAATAGCACAGCGGCTTGTCCGGCTTATATGCCCGAAATGCAGGCAGCCGGCCAACTTGAAAGAAGGAACATTCTCATCCTGGAGCGAGACCGAAAAGCGGCTGGTCGCCGGACAGCAGTTCTTCACAGGCAGCGGCTGCGACCACTGCCTTGAAACAGGTTATTTCGGACGCGCCGGAATCTTCGAACTGCTGATTATGGACGACGGCATCAAAGGCCTGGTGATTAACAGGACCAGCGCGCACATCATCAAGGAAACGGCGGTAAGCAAAGGTATGGCTACTCTTCGCCAGGACGGCCTGCGCAAAGCCGTCGCCGGCGAAACAACACTCGAAGAGGTTTGCCGAGTTACAAGAGAACGACTTGACATCTGATTGTGGCAAAAGCGAAATGTCGATAGTTGAATACAATCTGCTCGATGAAGCAACCCAGAGCGGCGACGCGCCGGCCGCAGGCATCGCCGGTGCGCACAAACCTGAACAGCAGGCAGTCCGCGATACAGGCGTTCACATCAGCACCGAGCAGTTATGCACCCTCGCCCGCCAGCTTGCAACTCTGCTTCGCTCAGGAATGCCCCTCGTACCGGCATTGTGGGCCCTGGTCGAACAGCTCGAACAGGGGCCTGCCAATCTGAGCGTAAAACCGAGCAGCCGACAGAGGGCTTTGGGACTGACCGTCAAAGACCTTGCCGCCGGCGTCAACGCCGGGAATACTCTTTCATACGCAATGGGCCTGCACCCGGATGTTTTCCCGCCGCTGTTCGTGAATATGGTCGCCGCCGGCGAGGCAAGTGGGACGCTCGAAGATACGCTCGTGCGGCTGGCCGATATGCTCGACAGACGCGCACAACTCGCCGCCAAAGTCAAAGCCGCCCTTGCTTATCCGCTGACAGTAACCGTAGTAGCGGTTGTAACAATCCTGGTGCTGCTTGCCTACGTGGTCCCAAGCATCACCGAAATCTTTGTCGAACTCAATCGCGCGCTGCCCTGGCCCACGCGCCTCCTCATTGCGGTAAGCAGTTTTCTCAGGACATACTTTGTCCTGATTATCCTCGCCGCACTTGGGCTGCTCATTCTGGCCCACAACAGATACCAGACAGCCGAAGGCAGAATGTTTGCCGACCGCTGGAAACTCAAGCTGCCCGTCTTCGGCCCTCTCTTAGTCAAACTCGAAATCGCCCGGCTGACGCGAACCCTCGGTACGCTTTTAGTCAGCGGAGTACCCATACTTGGTGCCATCGAAATAGCCAAAGGCGTGGTGCAGAACGCCCTGTTTGCGGCAGCGCTCGAATCGGTAAAAGACGCGGTCAGCAAGGGCGGCGACTTGAGCGCCGCAATAAAAAGAGCCGGTCTCTTCCCGCCCATCGTCTCTCACATCATCTCCACCGGCCAAATGAGCGGCGACCTGGAAACAGGTCTTGCCAATGTGGCTGATATGTACGACCGCGAGGTGGAGATAACCGTCAAAACCATCGTGGCGCTGCTTGAGCCGGCTGTGCTGGTGGTGATGGGGCTTGTGGTCGCAATGATTGTTATGGCAATCCTGCTGCCGATACTTGAAATAAACCAAATGCTGTAAGGGGTGTGAATAATGATAAACAAACCCGCTAAATTCCATAAAGCCGGTTTCACGCTCATCGAGCTTATGATTGTCATAATCATCCTCGGCCTGCTGGCGACCACGATTATGCCGAGAATCCTCAACAGGCCCGAACAGGCCAGGCGCACAAAAGCACAGATTGATGTCCGCAACATCGAATCGGCGCTGGCGCTGTTCAAGACCGATACCGGCCGCTTTCCCACTACATCCGAAGGTCTTGAGGCGCTTGTCAAAGACCCCGGCATAAAGGGCTACAACAGCGACGGTTATTTCGACAAAGTCCCGCTCGACCCGTGGGGAAACAAATACATCTACGTCTCGCCGGGGCTGCACGGTAAGGACTACGACCTCGAATCCTTTGGCAAGGACGGTGAGGACGGCGGCGACAACTACAACGCCGACATCGAAAGCTGGAATCTCGGTGACTGAAGAGATATGCACAATGCACATCGTATCAATGCCGCTGCCGCAAACACGTCCTGCATGCCGGCGCCGCCAGCATTGGCAGGGCGCCGACCGCCTCGCCGGAGACGGTCCGGCTTCACGTTCATTGAAGTGGTCGTGGCGTTGGTGATAGTGTCCGTTTCTTTCCTGACGCTGCTCAAACTCCACACAATCAGTATCCGTCTCATTCAGACCGCCCGGCTGACAACCCAGGCGACGCTCCTCGCCGATGAGAAAATGGCCGAACTGCTCGCCGCCGACTTTCCACAGCCCCAAACCAGCTCCGGCACGGTCGAAGACGGTGCAACTGCCTTCGAGTGGCGAACTGAGGTAGCCGAGCTGCGCCTGCCGCTATTCGAACAGGCGCACATCAGCAGCATCAGGAAAGTCGCCGTTACCGTCGGATATAAGCAGGGTTCAGCGAAAAGATACCTTGAAATGACAACGTTTGTTACGGACCGAAAGGCACAATGAACAAGAGACGTGATACATACGGCTTCACCCTTGTCGAAGTCCTGCTGGCTATGGCGACAATCGTTACAATCCTGGCCACTGTCTATAGCAGTTACTTCGCCATCTCAAAATCGGTCCGCCTCTGCAAAACGCAGATGTCCTCCCTGCTGCACCGGCAGGACGTGCTGACGCAACTGAGCAGGCAATTGCGATGCTCGTATCCGCCTGCATCCGACTCTTTATCTCCTGAAACAAAACCCGCAAAAAACGCGACCTCACGGGAAACAACCCTCGACTATTTCAGCAGCGATTCGGACGGCGCGGGCGACACAACGCTGCATTTCATTACCTCCGCCAGCCCTGCTGCGGCGACAAAACAAACAGAAGGACTGTTTGAACTCGATTACAAATTCGACAAGACGACCTCCACGCTGTACCAGCGATACAGACCATTCACAGGCAGCAAGAATGTACCCGACAATACAAACTGGCAGCCGGTCGCCGAGAATATCGATGGTTTCGTGCTCGAATTCTTCGACGGGCAGCAGTGGCAGACCAGGTGGAGCTTTAAAGAACAAAAACGACTGCCGTCCGCGGTACGAACCAGCGTTACATTTATCGACGAAGACGGCGGCAAACAATCATCCGCCGGCACTGCCTATATCTTCAACGCCGGACAATCCCGGCAGCGAATACAGACATCGGGGGTGCGTAAACCATAATGACGCAAAAATCCCAAAAAACACGGCAGAACGGCTTTATAGTGGTAGTCGTACTCAGTATGCTCATCCTGCTCAGCATCATCCTGCTTGCTTTTAACCGCCAGTCGCGCGCCGCCCTGCGCAGCGCCGACCGCTTCAGCAAATCGCGTCAGGCGCAGACCTGCGCCATTGCGGGTCTCAATATCGCCATCGCCGCCCTTCGCGATAACCCCGACGTCCATACAAACAGAACACTGGTGAACCTGCTGGCAGGCCAGACAACTTTCGAGGTCGGCGACGCAACGTGTTCGATTACCCTGACCGAAGAGACCGGCAAACTGAACATCAATCTGCTCAGCGGCAGGAACGGCACCGTCAACCGCCCCGCAACCGAACAAATGCTTCGGCTCATCGACCTGATTAACCGTGACAGGCCCGCTACTGCGGTCAGCTACGACATCGTCCCGGCAATCATCGACTGGACCGACAGCGATGAACAGGCAACCTGCCTGTCATTTGTCAAATTCCAGAACCTCGGCGCCGAATCCGACTACTACAACACCCTTAGCAGGCCGTACAACTGCAGGAACTCACCCTTCGACACGACGGAAGAAATCCTGCTCGTCAAAGGCGTTTCAGCGGAAACGTTTCAGCTTATGCGCGATTATTTGACGGTTTACGGGGACGGCCCGGTCAATATCAATGCTGCCCCGCAGCGAGTAATTGAATGTCTTTCGGAAAAAATGGACCCAGCCCTTGCCCGGCTGATTGTCGAGCGGCGTAAGACAAAACCATTTGAGAACGTATCCGAACTGCGAAATATACCGGGTATGCCGGACACTGTTTACCAGTCAATTAAAAAGACCGTCTGCGTAACGGCCGGCCAGAGCTACTGCCACGTCCTGTCGCAGGCAAGTGTGGCAAGCGTCAACTCCACGATAAGTGCTGTTCTGTGTGTGAATACCGAGGCAAAATCAGTCGATGTTATCTTGTACAAGGAACTTTGAGAACCGGCAGACAAACTATGATTAAGCGGTCCATCGGCATAGATATCGGTCCTGCTCATTTTTGTGCGGTACAGCTTTGCCGCACGGACGAGCGATTTGCCGTCGAGAAGGTTTATACCGCCAAGACCCGACGCTCCACCGATTCTCCGCGCAGCATCCTGCGTACACTTATGGCCGAAGGCGATTTTGACAGCTGGGCCGAAATCGCCGTCTCAATACCCAATGAGAACGTCCTGTTCCGAAACGTCGATAGCAGTCCGACCTCCGCCGGCCAGGCATCCCCTGCATCCCTGTGCGACCTGCCCGTGGGTGCGGACGAAGTAATGACTCAGATGTACCCGCGCGAGCACTTAGTCGGCGGCAATGGCCGGCATATCCTTGTGGCTGTTGACCGCGCCGCCCTGCATCATCGCCTGGACCTGTTGGCCGAGGCCGACCTGCATCCAGGCCTTGCCGACGCCGACATCTTCGCCGTCAACGCTGCTGTTAAAGTCAACCATCCCGATATTGTGCTCGGCGAAAGCATCATTGCACATTTAGATGAAGCCCAGTTGACGCTGGCCATCGCCAGGGATGGGAAAATCCTGGCGATTAGAAAATTGCCCATATCGCCTTCGCCGGATGACGTCGTCCAGCCCGCGCCCGAGCCGCTCGGTGAGCTGATTGCGCACGAAACCCAAATCACCTGGCGCAAACTCTTCGGCAGGGAAGTGGACCACGATACAAAACTGTACCTTGCATCGCCGCAGGACATTGCAGATAACATCGCCTCCACCATTCAGAAACACCTGCCCTGCCGTATCACCATCGTTGACCCCTACACCACAATCCAGGCGCCGGCTGAACGTAACGGCCACGCCGCTATCTGCGTCGCCGAAGGTCTGGCGCTGCGACTGCTGGCGCCGGAAATCGCCTCCGGCCTGAATTTCGTCGATGCCTGCCGCGCCCAGGCGCAGTCCAATCTCAACGTCAAGAGCGAACTGCGAACACTGGGACTGCTGGCGGCTCTCGTCGCCATTGTCGCAATCGCCGGGTTCTTCATCCGGTTGTGGCGTCTCGAATACCGGTACAACAAAGTCCAGGCACAAATCACCGAAATTTTCCGTCGGACACTGCCGGAAGAAAAGAACATAGTCAACCCCCTGGCACAATTAGAGCAGAAAATTACGGCCATGCGGGCCGGTTACTCGCCGCTGGGCTGGAGCGCCGGCCAGGCAGCGGGACCTTTAGACATCCTCAACGCCGTCACAACAGCCATCCCGGACAACTCTGGTATTACCGTGAATAATATACTGATAACACCAGATTCGGTCCGCCTCAGCGGAACCAGCAGCGAATTTGCAGCCGTCTATGGCTGGCAGCAGCAGTTGCAGCAGCACGCCCTTTTCTCAGTCGTCAACGTCCAGGACATCCACAGGCAGTCGGCGGGACAACCCGTCAACTTCACTATCCTGATTTCATTGGCCGGGACAAAATAAAATGACCGTTCCTGCAAATAAACAACGCTTTTTAATCATCACCCTGGCGGCGCTTGCCGCGGCGGCATCGGTGTTCGCCTTTGCGCTCAAGCCGGCCCTCGAGCGTATTGACACGCTGAATCGCGTCCTGCCCGAAAAGTACACCCTTTTGCATCAGCTACAGGCAAAGAGCACGCAGTACCTTGCCCTGCGTGCACAACTCGCCAGCCTGGAGAAACAAGCAGCCGGCCGAAAGGACTCCGAACCGCTCGCCCTGCTGCAGTCAATCACCGACCAGTTGGGAATAGCCCGAAGCGTCGCCTATATGAGAAAAGACCTCGCACAGCTCGACCAGCAACACTCCGAGGTCATCGCCGAACTGCGACTCGAAAACATAACTCTCAAAAACACCATTGACCTGCTGCTTGAAATCAAATCAGCCCCCTGCCCAATGCTGCCAAAAAGCTTGTATATCGAGAAAAGCAAGACCGACCCAAACCTGCTGCACATCGTCCTGCAAATATCGACATTGACCACCAACCTCTCGGCTTAATAGCCGCCCGGCCGCCTGCCAATCCCGCCGCCATCACTTCTTCGGTATCGTTTCTTGCGTCCCATAACGGTTGCGCGCTGGACAACTGCACCCCTTGTCGTTAACCATTTGCAAGGCCCTATAATCAGCCCTGCCGTCTCAATCCGAGCCGCAATCACAGACACTCGACCCCACCTCTGCGAGCAGGCATTCAGAATAGCGCAAGGCCGAGTTTCTCCTGAAACGACCCCTGCTATATGCCGATATCCCGTTTGTTTTACAGAACCTGCGCACATTGCGCAACACCGTGATGGGGTAAGAGGCACAAAAATGACGGATGGACAAATGACAATCCTCGTAGTTGAGGACGAGCAGCACATACTAAGGGTGCTCGAATACAACCTCCGGCTCGATGGTTTCATAGTGCACCTTGCCGAGAACGGCGCCACCGGCCTCAAGCTGGCGCGCGAAGTAAAACCCGATGTGATTCTGCTTGACTGGCGTATGCCTGAAATGAGCGGAATTGAGGTGCTTGCAGAGCTCAAACGCGACGACGCCACCCGCCACATCCCCGTCTTTATGCTCACGGCAAAGGGTATGCTCGCCGACGTCACCAAAGCGTTCGAGATGGGCATTGATGATTACATCACAAAGCCGTTCGACCCCGTCCAGTTAGGCAAAACAATCAAGGAAAAACTCGAAAAATATGCAAAAGTTAAAAACGATTAACTACGTCGTTTCTTTCTGTCGTTGTCACGAAGCTATCAGTACCCACGGACGCGGCTTAACGTCAGAGGAGGGCAACTACACTTTAGTGGAGAGAACAATTATGTTCACGAAAACAGCAATGCGAATCAGTATGGTCCTTTTCGTTGTAGCGGCTTTCACAATCGCCGCTGCGCAGGCCCACGCCGGCCAGACCAGCCAGCCAGGCCCCCAACTCACCGAGATGTCGCTCGAAGAGCTGATGAACGTCCAGATCGTCTCTACGGCTGCACTGACCAAGACCACGAAACGACTGACGCCAGGTACCGTGACGACCATCGCACAGGATGACATCTGGCATTCCGGCGCCCGCAGTTTGGATGAGTTGCTCGACATATTCGTGCCTAATTTCCAGTGGATACGCCACCCCTGGGAATACCAACATCTCGGCCTTCGCGGCATCATCTCCGACCGCGACCACAAGTACCTGCTTTTAGTCAACGGCCGCGTAATGAATGAGCACACTCATTACGGCGCCTTCAGCGAGCGAGACCTGCCGATGCTGCGGGACATTCATCACGTTGATGTCATCCGCGGCCCCGGCTCTGCCCTATACGGCCCGGGCGCTATTGCTATGGTGATTAACATTGTCACGGAGAACGCGACCAACTTCCAGGGCTCTGAAGCAACAGCCCGACTGGGGGCATTCGAGGAATTCTACTCCGGCGAATACAAATACGCCGAGAAAACCGGCGAGAACAGCGGCCTGTACGTATACACGGGCATCAGCGACTACCAGGGCGCTGATTCCGGCGCCGCGCCGTTCGTCTGGGGCGCAGCCAGGAATGGCTGGGGATCTGAGGACCACGATGGCGGCGACGTCGTTGGAATCCGCACTGCAGGAGACAATCGCGCCTTCGAGGGCTTGCCCAAGCTCAAACTCTTCACCGACTATACAACGGGCAACTTCGACGTCTGGGTACGTTATACCCGCGGCGGCGGACACTACGGCCCCGACCTGTTCGGCACAATGTGGACCACCACCCCGGATGCCTGGTCCAGCGGTTATCAGCAGGTAACGGCTTACACCTCATATAAACAGGAGGTCAGCGAGACCTTCGGAATCGACTATGCCCTCAGCTACGATATGTTCGATTTCCAGCGACTTAAGGGCCACGATACCGCACAAGACGCTACTCGTGAGGACGAGTATTACGGTCGAGTGATGGGTAAATGGAACCCCGCCGAAGCGCACTCACTGGCCTTCGGCGCCGAGATATCTCATGAGGAATTCGGTTTCAAAAGCCCATCCTATGACGGCGACGTCAACCCTTACACGGACACCTTTGGTGCCGCCACCCCGCGGTGGAACACCGACCTCTACTCGTTGCTTGGTGAATATCAGTGGAACATCTCCGACAAGTTCACAACTTTCGTCGGCTCAAGATTTGACTGGCACGACTTCACACCCCGGATGTGGTCGCCAAGGGCCGTCCTTGTCTATACGCCAAACATCAAGGACACGGTCAAAGTAAGCTACACTCGCTCCGTCCGCGCACCACAGGCCGCCGAGATGTACAAGGAATGGGTAACCAACAACGAGGAAAGAAGCAAACCCGAAAGAATATTTGTCTGGGAACTCCGCTATGAGCGACAACAGTCCGACCACTGGTGGTTGGCCGGCTCACTGTTCAGAAACGACCTCGACGTCGTTGGCGCCGCTTCAGGCGTATCGCAGGTCGGAAACCTCATCACTTGGGGTTTCGAGGCCGAAATTATGTACAAGACCGACAAGACACGGTTTAGCGTTTCGCACGCCCTCACAAAACAGGTTGACTTCGACGACAGAGGCACAAGCGAGTTCCCGCCAAGCGTGTCAGAACGCGGCAAAGGGTACGGCAACGACCTTGCCGCCTGGAACAACAACAGCACAAAATTCTACTTCCAGGAAAAGCTGACCGACAAATTTACCTTCGACAGCTCGCTGCGCATCTACTGGGGCTCCCCCGGCCAGGAAGAATACGCCAACTGGGTAAAGGGGAACTGGGACGACATCGGCTGGAACCAGTGGTGCTATGACCGAGAACACAATGATACGTTTGATAAACCGACTGCCTTCCTCAATCTGGGTCTCCAGTATGAGCCGATGCCCGACCTGACAATCCGCGTCGATGGCTACAACCTGTTAGGCATATTCGACCGTGCACTCAACAAGAGATTTATGGTCTGGGACAACCTCTACCCGGCGGACGCCCGCGCCTCGGCCCCGGCCCTCGGCGTGTCACTGCGATACAAATTCTAAGAAACAAGGGGGCAAATGAAATGAGACGTTCAGAATATGGCATTTGCAACACTGCACCGCAGCCATCGGCGACGACGCCGATGTGTGCGGCGACTCTGCTTGTCTGCCTTGTGCTGCTGATAACCTCTGCTTCTCGCTGCCGGGCCCAGTCGCCCCAGTACAAGGAGTACGAAATCAAGGCGGCTTTCATTTACAACTTCCTCAAATTCGTCGATTGGCCCAAAGAGAAACCCGTCTTCGGCCCCGCTGAAATCACCATAGGCATTATCGGCCAGGACCAGTTC
>CAYGVZ010000053.1:0-12746 GCA_964353475.1 uncultured Pirellulales bacterium
TGGGAGACCCCGAAAAGCCAGAGCAGCAAAGACCCGTCGAGATAGCAAAAGGTTTCTTTCTGAGCAGGTGCGAGGTGACGCAGGCGCAGTACAAAGAGGTAATCGGTACGAACCCGTCTCATTTCAAGAATAAGCCCAACAATCCTGTCGAAAAGGTGTCGTGGGAGGCGGCCGAGGCATTCTGCAAGAAGCTTTCGCAAATCGAGGGTATGACATGCCGGCCGGCGACAGATGAAGAATGGGAGTATGCGTGCAGGGCAGGGTCTAAGAGCATATTCTACTGGGGAGGAGCAATGCGCGACGACTGCGGATGGTGGGGTCGCAACCGCGGCGGCACACCGCAGACCGTCGGAGGCAAGCTGCCAAATGCCTGGGGTCTGTACGACATGGCGGGCAATTCGCAGGAGTGGGTGACGGCGGAGCCGAACCGCGAGGTTGAGGGTTCGGCGAAACATGGTTTCTACCTGCGGGGCGGCCCAGTGGATGAATACGACTGGAGCTTGAAGTCGCACGTGCGTCAGTCGTACGCGGACATATTCACCGGTTACAACAACATCACCATCCGCGTGGTAGTGGAGGCGCCAGGCGGCGCCGAAGTTAAGGCCGAGGGTGGCTCTGCTGAGGGACGATTGCCGGGCGGCTGGACGAGCCGAACGGTGAAAATCACTGCGGCCACGCCCGCGGCTGATAAGCCGGTTGAAGTGACATACTATCAGAATTCGCTGACGGCGGATGCCCTGGGCAGCGAGGCAGCGATGGAACTTGTGCTGATAAAACCGGGACGGTTTCTTATGAGCAGCCCTCCGAGAAGAGAAGCAGGACGTCTGCCGGATGAGCCGAATCAGCACGAAGTCGCAATCGAGAAGCCGTTTTACATCGGCGCTTACGAAGTTACTCAGAAGCAATACTACCATATCATGGGCGGCGGAGAGGACATGGAAGCGACGTTCGCCGATCACCCCAAAGAAGGCATTGCCCGCGATGATGCCGAAGAGTTCTGCCGCCGGCTGTCTGCAAAGGAAGGCCTGACGTATCGGCTGCCGACGGAAGAAGAGTGGGAGTATGCGTGCCGGGCCGGCTCGACCACGGCTTACTACTGGGGGGATAAGGTGCGCGACGATTGCGCCTGGCACAAGGACAACAGCGGCATGCGGACCAACCGGGTCGGACAGAAACTGCCCAATGCATGGGGACTATATGATATGAGCGGCAACGTATGGGAGTGGTGCCAGGGCGGCGACCGCGGGTCACTTCGCGGGGGCGCATGGGGAGGAGGCGCTGCGGGGCTGCGCTCGGCCCGGCGCTTTTATCGGCTCAAGGGACACAATGACTTTCACGGCTGCGGATTCCGTGTCGCGGTTGACGCTAATTGAACAAGGGGACATGCTATGAACAAGACGATGATTCTGATTCTCTGTGTCGCGACGTCCTGCCTGGGAGCAGAAAATGCGGCGAGATATGAGTGGCCTAAGGACGCCGGTGATATGAAGCTCGGGATGGGGATTTGGTTCTACACTCCTGAGCAGGCGGACCACGTGTTCAAGGACGATTACCAGACGAACAAGCAGCCCTTCAATGAGAAGTTTCTGGATGACCTGCGGCCGTTCAAAGTAATCCGGTTCACCGACTGGAACAAGATACAGTTCAACGATACGTCGAAATGGGAGCAAAGGCCCAAAAAGGATGTCCAGCCGGAAAAACAGGATGGGGGCGTGGCGTACGAGTGGATGATACAACTGTGCAATACGCTCGGCGCGGACTTCTGGGTGAACGTGCCGCACATGGCGGACGATGAGTACATGCATAAGCTTGCTCAGTTGATTCATGACACCCTGAATCCGAAGCTGAAATGCTATATCGAGTACTCCAACGAGACGTGGAACTCGGCGTTCGGAAATGACGGCCAGTTTGCCGAAGGCCGCACTACGGGCCAGTACACATGGTGCGTCGATAACGGCAAGCGGCTGGGATTCAGCGAGAATAAAGATGAGGCCGGGGCGCTCTATCACATCCACGCATCCTGCAATATGTTCAAGGCCTTCAAAGACGTGTACGGCGACGAGACGAATAAGCGAGTCGTCAAGGTGGTCGCAGGATTCACGAGTGATTCCTGGCGGGTAAAGGTCCATCTTCGCGGACTGGCCGACAGTAAAGTAAACGTCCACGCTATACAGCCGGATGCCTATGCACTTGGGCCGTACTTCGGGCACGGTGTGGACGGCAATGACCCCGAGGCATTCACGAAGCTGAGAACGTCGATGCAGCGCGTGGCCAAATCCTCAATGGAAATCAAGGGGCTGCTCAAGGGGACAGGTATAGACCTGATTGCCTATGAGGCCGGCCAGCATATCCTGAAAAACGCCGTCGGCATAAACAAGGACCAGCGTATGTACGAGCTGTACTGCGAGTACCTCATCGAGATGTCGAAGATATACAGTACGCTTCTTCTGTACGACAACTGCTGCAGGTCCGCCGGCTTCGGTTACTTTGGCCACAAGGAATACACGGGTCAGCCGATAGCCGATGCGCCCAAGTACCGCGCCGCATGGAACTGGGCGATGAGATGAGCGGAACACAATGTGACACAGGCAGGTCTCGCGGCAGCAATCCGGAAAAATACTCGAATAACCACATCACGGCGGCAAGGCGATCGCTATGATCAGTTCGGCGAGAGGATTGATAGGCGCCGCAAATGAGACGCTACGCCAGGAAACAGACGGCTCTTTGGCTGACTACATCCGCGGCGATGTGGAGGCGGCCCGGTTCAATATCACAGACCATAACCACATCCGCGTACTTTGCCTTGTCGGGCAGGATGCCGGGCAGCAGGTTTGCCTGACCTTCCAGCCACGTTTCGTTGAAAATGAATCTCTCCTGTTTCGGAAACAGGGCGACGTAGAAGATGTCGGTCTCGACCAGGTCCTGAAAGAAATGTGTGCCGAAGGAAAGCTCCGGCATCAGGTTGCTTCCTTCGTAAGCGATTTCGCAAAGGACAGAGACGTTGTTTATTTCAGAGAAGCTCACCGGCACGCCCAAAGAGGGCGTCGTTGTGCCCCATCGGCCCGGCCCCATAAGAAGGGTCGGCGTTTGTTCCCGGTCCGTGATTTGCTTGTTGAGGGCGCCCACTAAGCGGGCGATGTCGTATTTCTGGGACTGCGACAGGGCCGAATAATTCTCAGGCCGAACGTAAATAATTCTTCGGATGTCCTGCGATAGCGACCCGCCCATAAAATATCCTTCGCATTTGAACAGGATTTTCTCCGGGGCGATGCCGGAGGGAATCTCGACCGCGGCCTTCAAGCCCTTGGTTTGCAGCGGCCTGCACTGGAGCAGGTTAATCACAAATCCGCCGTCTGCCGCGAAGTTGACGGTGAATTCGACGTCCACGGGATACCGGTAGGTCGCTTCGAGCTTCTTAAGTATCTTCTGCATAGTCGCCGCGAAGTCGGTTTCTTTGAGCAGTTTCTCGAAGGTCAAAATCCAATACTCATTATCTTTCGCGCCGAGCTGCCTTGCGCGTTCGGCCAGCGCAAAGTCCTTCACCGCCAGGAGGTCCACCCTCAGTGACTTATCTGAAGCGAGTACTTGTTGCAGGGGCGCCGCGGTGAGGATGTTTTCCCTGATGTCTAACAGGTCAACGTGGTGTTGTGAGAATCGCCTGACGTCGTCGATGTCCGCAAGAGGGCGCAGCAACGGGGCGTCAAGGGCGATAATTCTCGGATAGTCGTCCTCAACGCGATTGACGGCCCTTGTACCCAAGCCGACCACAAGTCGAATCATTCCCGCCTTGGGGTCGAGCTGAGGATTCCAGACGAAGGTGTTGTAAGACGCGCCAACCCCGGCAAGGTCGGGAAAGAAAAAGCCGTTGCGATAAGAGCCGGAGACGCGCTGAATAAGCAGCGCCATTTGCTCATCCTGCTGGTCAAGCCCCCGTTGCAGGCGATAGACGAGTGCATCTTCGTCCATAGTGCTTGCATAGACCGTGCGGACCGCCTCCTCGAACTGTGCGTATCGCTGTTCGGGGCTGCCCTGATTGACGCGAAATAAACTTTCATACTTGCCCGCGAAGGCGTTTCCGAAGGCGTCCTCCAACAAGCTGCTGGAGCGGACGATGATGGGTGATTGTCCGAAATACTCAATCATTTCCTGGAATTGCTCGCGAATCTGGTCGGGAAATTTGCCCTTGAGCAGGCGCTCGCGGAGCTCGGCGGCGACTTTGAAATAGCCGTCCTTTGTTTTCTGCTCCATCCGCAACTTCCAGCAGTCGTTCTCCACAATATAAGTGTAAAAAACGTCCGAGCCGACGTAGAATGAGTCATGCGGCTCAAGTTGCTCTGCCAGGTTGAGTGCCTTGTCGCGAGAGATTATGCTGTTGGCCAAGAGCATACCGACTGCCTTGCCGCCGATATAGCCGGTCCCGATAAGCCGGTTCTTGATGTTGAGCAGGTCGTCCAGCGTAAAGTGCTTTCTTGCCAGCCCCAGTATCCTCTTTTCCCGGCCAATCATTATCTTGCAGAAAAGCTCGACTGCCTTCTGCTTGTCCTCTCGTGAAGCGTCAGCCGATTCCAGAAGCTCCCGGGCGCGGAGGAACAGCCGGTCCCAGTAATCCAGGACCCTTTTCGATGAGTCCAGTCCTTCCTCGTAGATATGCGAAATGAGGCGTGCGGCATCGACGCTGCTGGTTACGGGGACAAACCGTCCATCCTGCTTGAGGTGAGGCAGAAACATCGTCGGCGAGTACCGCTTCCAGACCTTAAGAGGATGTATATAGTAGTTCCCCTCGAAATTATAAAGGTCCAGGAGCAACTGCGTTGTTTCGCGGATTCTGGCGATGGTCTTGAAGGAATGATTGTTTCGCAGCAGGGCGAAGTAGGCGATAGTGTCCAGCTCAAACAGATACGGGCAGGTAATCATAAAGAAGTTGCCGACCATCAGGTCTGTCGCCCAGGCGCCCAACAGCTCGGAGAGCGAGTCGAAGACGTAGTAAACGCCCCTGCCTTCGGCGGTGATGATTGAATGGACCTGGGTGGAGAATGTCTCGAAGCCGCTGGCGGCGTCAAGGGTATATGTCTTGACGTCTGGATTGCCTTCGACCAGGGGTTTGTGATTGGCAAACCTCATATAGACGACCTTCTTGTCGGTCTGCACGGCGTGGGTAACAAAGGGCTCAACAAACGTGCGGAAATCGTCGATGGAGTCAACCTGCCAGACGACGTTATCGCCTTTTCGCAGATGATTGAGTACCTCGTCTAATCCTCGAAGGCCGGTACTTATTTCTTCAGCCATAGTTCAGAATCCTTGATTTTGTGTATCCGGCGGCCTTAGAAACTATCTCAAAACGCCGTTTGTCATTCTGAGCGCAGCGAAGAATCTCACATTGTTGGCAGCCAGACCCTTTGCTTCGCTCAGGGTGACACTTTTGAGATAGTTTCTTAGTTGCCGGCAGTATCAGGGTTGCCACTATTGCCTTTTCTCATAACAATCATTAGAATTAGCGAAACTTATATGGTATAGTCGGCGCTTGCGGCCTCGGACCATATCACATATATAGCGCTATCGGACGGTACCGAGGCAAGGACTTTAGTTTAATAAGACCTATCAGGGCGACTTATAATGCACATAGAGACAATGAAGGTGTTCTGTGACCTGGCGGATTTTCGAAGTTTCTCGAAGACGGCTGAGAAGCATTTTCTAAGCCAGTCGGCGATTTCCCAGCAACTGGCCCAGTTAGAGTTGGAACATAAGTGTCAGCTCTTGAACAGGAAGAAGAGGCCGCTGGAGCTTACGCCGGCGGGTGAGGTTTTCTACAGGGCCGCGAAAGATATTGTTGAGCGGCACGAACAGTTGAAGAGCGAGTTAAACGCACTCAAGTCCTCGCAGGGCAAGCGGGTCAATATCGGCGCGATTTACAGCATAGGGATGCATACGCTGCCCGGCTACCTCAAGAAGTTTATGGTGAGCCGGCCGAATGTCAACGTGCACGTCGAGTATTTCAGTTCCGAACGCATATATGAGGTCGTCCTTGCAGGTGACGTGGATATCGGGCTGGTTGCGGTGCCCAAGAGAGACAAGCGGCTGGAGGTATATGACCTTGAGGATGAGCCGCTGGTTCTGGTGTGCAGTCCGAGACATCCGCTTGCGGGCGAATCGCAGGTTGATATTCACAAGGTGCAGTACGAGCGATACATCGGGTTTGACAAGAGCGTGCCTACGCGGACGTGGATAGACGGAATCCTGGAGCGCTACAACATAGTGATTCGGCCTGCAATGGAATTCGACAACATCGAGACGGTCAAGCGCGCCGTGGAGATAAACGCCGGGGTGAGCATACTGCCGCGAACCGCAATCCTGCAGGAGCTGGCCAGCGGCACGATAAAGGCAATTGAGTTTACCAATGAGAGGTTCGTCAGGCCGACGGGCATAATAATCCGCAAAGACAGGGTTCTAAGCGCTGAGGCGAGGTATCTTGTAGAGTTGCTTCGCAGAAAGATGTGAGCAGTTTTTCTGTGCGCTGCACGGACAGATGCCGCGGCCTTGCCGCGGCGGAGCCGCCTATGCAAATCAAAGCCGTCATATTCGATTTGGACGGGACGATAACCGAGCCGTTCTTTGATTTTGACGCAATCCGTGAAGAGATGGGCTATCCCAAAGACACCGGGCCGATTCTTGAATTGATGGAAAAGATGAACCCCGCTGAGCGCAGACGGGCCGAGGAAATCCTCAGTCGTTACGAAGACAAGGCAGTCGCCCAGTCAACGTTGAACCCCGGCGCCAAAGATACACTGGCGAAACTGCGCCGCAGGCATCTGCCAATCGGGATTCTCACTCGTAATCGCAGGGCAAACGCCCTTGCAGTCGCCAAAAAGCACGGGCTGAAGTTCGACGCTGTGGTTGACAGGGAAGATGGGCCTGTCAAACCCGATGCGTTTGGTGTTTTGGAATTATGTCGGCAGTTCAGGATAAGTCCTAAGGAGACGCTCGTTGTCGGCGATTATCTGTTTGACCTGCTGTGCGCGAAGGCGGCGGGCGCGATTGCGGTCCTCCTGGCCAATCATAACAAGGCAGCCGACTTCGCAAAGCACGCGGATTTTACTATTGAAAACATCGGCCAGATACTTCAGATTATCGACGGCAGCGAAGCCGGCTAATCAGGAAAGGGTACAGGTGGAAATGGGCGGGAAGTGGATACTGGTCGTGTTGGTTATGCTTGTAGCGGCCGTCACAAGTTGCTCGGCGGTGTGTCCTTCTGCGCCCGGCAAAGATGTCAACGACGCCAACACGGTAACGGCAATTCTTGAGCAGTTGAAGAAAAAGACAAGCGAACTGCAAACGTATAAGTGCGACATCGAGTACCTCTTCAGCCAGCCCTTACTCGAATCAAAGACGCTGAAAAAGGGGATGCTCTATTACGCCCGCCTCGGCGACAAATCCAAATTGCGGATAAACTTTGAGACGCTCAAGCAGGACGATGAGCCGCAAAAGCAGTACCGTGAGCATTATATCTTCGACGGGCAGTGGCTTACTCAAATCGACTATCAATTAAAGCAGATAAAGAAGCGGCAGTTGGCCGAGCCGAATGAGATAATCGATGCTTTTGAACTGGTTAAACGTAACTTCCCGATAGTGGGCTTCAGCAGCATTTCTGAAATGGAAAAGGATTTTGAGGTATCGCTTGTCGCTGAACCTAACCAGGCCGAACATCTTCATCTGAAAGTGAAGCCCGATTCAACTTACAAGGACGATTACAGCACGGTCGATTTCTGGATTGACAGCGTAATCGGGCTTCCTGCAAGAATTGTCGCCGTCTCAACGCAGGAAGATATCTACGATATCCGCCTGTTAGACCCGGCAGCAAACAAACCGATGGACGAAAAGGTCTTTAAGTTTGAAATACCCAATGGTTTCAGCAAGCCGGAGATAATCCCGCTGAGCCGGTAACAGCATAATCGGACTGGAAAGGAGTGCAAATGGCAAAGGGGATAGTGATATATTATTCAAGAAGCGGGCATACGAAGGAAATGGCGGAACTGATTGCCGCGGCAATGAATGACGGCGGATTGCCCACCGACTGCAAGAGCGTCGATAAGGTCAGAGTCGATGACCTGCTGGCGTATAATGCGATAGTGATGGGTTCACCGACATATTATGGGACTATGGCGGCTGCGATGAAGCAGTTATTTGACGACTCGGTCACGAAGCACGGGCAGTTGGACGGCAAAGTTGGGGCCGCGTTCACCAGCAGCGCCAACGTCGCGGGCGGCAATGAGACGACTATACTGAGCATCCTTGAGGCAATGCTAATCAGCGGTATGGTTATTCAGGGCGACCCCCAGGGCGACCACTATGGGCCGGTGTCAATCGGCAAGCCCGACCACCGCGCCGAGCAGTTGTGTAAGCGCTGGGGCAAGAGAATAGCTGAGCTGACCACGAAACTTACCGCTTGACACCGCCGGATACACCCTGTAGTTTTTTGCGCAAAAACGTGGATTTTGCTTTGACAACAGGGACGGGGCTGGGTAAGTTGACGCCGATTATCCGGCATTAAGTAAGGAATACTAACCGCCTTGATGGAGGACTTTTTAATGCAAGAGTATGAGGGTTTGAAGGTACTGGTTGCTGAGATTGAGCAGGACGTGAGCAAGGCAGAGGGCGGAAACAAGGCCGCAGGGACGCGGGTTCGCAAGCAGATGCAGAGCATTAAGCAGGCGGCCCAGGTAGTCCGCAACAAAATCCTCGAAATCAGGTCAACCGAATAGACCGGACAAATTGCAGGCGTGTACCGATTGTGGTGTACTCTCGACACCGCTGTGGTTTCCTTGCAGCGACCTGTGCCGAAACTGGCCGATGCGCATAATTACCCATTGCTGAGGTCTTCTGATGCCGCCGCCCTTATTGTTTGATTTATCAAATATAGACCTGTCAGCCGAACCCGTCTTCGACAGGGAGACAATTGGCAGGGTCAATCCCCAGCAATTTGAGATGCAGCAGTTGGATGGCGTCCTGTGGTACGACAAAGACAATTTCCTGGTTCTCGGCTACAAGGATGTTACCGACAAGGAGTTCTGGATTCGCGGCCACATTCCCGGCAGACCCCTGATGCCCGGCGTGATAATGGTAGAATCGGCGGCGCAACTGCTGAGCTTTTTCGTAAAGCACGTCTATTGCGAGAATGCGTTCATCGGGTTTGCGAGCATCGACTCGGCGAAATTCCGCTCGACCGTTGTGCCGGGAAATCGCCTGTACCTGTTGGGCAAAATTACCAAGTTCAAAAAAGGCCGCAAATACGACGCCTACATCCAGGGCGTCGTTGACGGCACAATGGCCTTCGAAACCAATGTCTCCGGCATGGCCGTCTGAAGCCACAAGAAGGCACAAAAAAGATTTTGGCTGCGAAAAACCTTGCCCCGATAGGGTTAACAGGCGAGGTCTTACTCACTATAGAGAAGTTCCTGCTTAGGGCGAGGGAAGCAAATATGGCATCATCGGATTTTGCGGATTCAGGTTTTACCGCGGATTCAAGTTGCCGCCGGATTTCGAGACGAGCGTTCGTGAAGGCAACAGCCGGGGGAGCTCTTGGGGGCAGCATGCTGGCCGCTGTTGGCTGCTCAGACAAACCCAGAAGCACGAAGCCGAACATCATTTTAATCATGGCTGACGACATGGGCTATGAGTGCATTGGCGCCGACGGAGGAAGTTCCTACAAGACGCCGGCCATTGATGGGCTTGCGCGGGGCGGAATGCGCTTCGAGCATTGCTATTCCCAGCCAATATGTACGCCTTCGCGGGTTCAGCTTATGACGGGCATTTACAACGTGCGGAATTACGTGAGGTTCGGAGTTCTGAATCCCGCGGAGACGACTTTTGGGCATCTATTGAAAAGGGGAGGATATGCGACTTGCGTAGTCGGAAAGTGGCAATTGGGTGGCGGCCTGAACGGCCCTGGGCGAGTGGGATTCGACGAGTATTGTCTGTGGCAGTTGAACCGCCGCCCCAGCCGGTATGTGAATCCCGGCTTAGAGGTGAACGGCAGGAGAGTCGATTACACCGCCGGCGAGTACGGGCCCGATGTTGTGAGTAACTATGCCTGCGACTTCATGCGGCGCAACCGCAATCGACCTTTCCTGCTTTACTACTCGATGCTGCTGCCGCATTGTCCGTTCGAACCGACCCCGGATTCGCCCGACTGGGACCCCCGGAGCAAGGGTTCTGCTGATTACAAGGGCGACGTGAAGTATTTCCCGGACATGGTTGCCTACGCCGACAAGATGGTCGCAAGAATCGCCCGAACGCTGGACGAGCTCGGTCTGTCGCAAAACACCCTCTTGCTCTTCTGCGCGGACAACGGAACGGACGAACCGATTGTGTCGATGATCAATGGGCGAGGGGTTGCAGGTGCAAAAGGCAGGATGACCGATGCCGGCACACACGTGCCGCTGATCGCCAGGTGGCCCGGCACTATTGAAGCCGGGCGGGTATGCAGGGAACTTGTGGACTTCAGCGATTTTCTTCCGACGATGTGTGAGGTGGCAGGCGTGCAAGTACCGGCGGCGCTTGCGCTCGACGGACGAAGCTTTCTGTCGCAGTTACAAGGCAGGAACGTTAAGGGACGAGAGTGGATTTACTGCTGGTACAACGACGCTGGTGGACCTGCAGGGGAGGAGTACGCACGTAATCAACGCTACAAATTGTACGCGACAGGCGAGTTTTACGATGTCCAGGAGGACGTATTGGAGAACAACCCGCTCAAGGAAGAACACCTTGGCCAGGATGCCAGGAAGGTGCACGCCATGTTGCAGGACGTTCTGGGCCGGTACGCGTCCGCAAGGGCAGCCAGAAAGATGGCGGTCCCTGGGCTGTAATTGGGGACAGAAGGAAACCTGGGCAATGTGGCGACACGATACCGATTTGCTGACAGGTATTTGTGCATTGGCTCCAGGATTTGTCGGCCTTGAAACGGGCAAGGTTTTGAGGTGCTTTTTTTGAGGCCCGCGGGAGGTTGCTTCGCTGGGGCGGGGTGAAGCCGGGGGTTTACGTGGCCTCGAGGGGCGGCGGCGGCAGTTGTTCTTGAGGGGACTCACGGTTGGTGATAAGATGTAGGGTATGGCTGTGGAAGAAAAGGTGCTGGTTGTCGAACGAAAAGTTGTCGAGCAGGTGGGCTTGTTTCACGGCCTTGCCTTCGATGTGCAGCGTTATCTCGATAAGATATTCGCATCGGGCGTACCGACGTTTATGGCCCGCCCGCAGGCCGAGAAAGACCCGTATTTCAAGCAAATCATTCCCTATGTGATTATGACCTGCGACGGCAAATACCTCAGCTACGTCCGCGGCAAGCGGGCGGGCGAGACACGCCTTGTCGCAAAACGCTCCATCGGCATAGGCGGCCATATAAACCCAACAGACGATATGCCGCTATTCGGCAATTTCTTCGAGACCTATCTTACAGCCGTGCAGCGTGAAGTGGCAGAGGAAGTGTCTATAGAAGCGAACCACAGCGATAAGGTTGTCGCCCTCTTGAATGACGACTCAAACGCCGTCGGCAGCGTCCACTTGGGCATCGTCCACTTATGGATGTTAGACGCTCCAAAGGTTAGCAGACGCGAGCAAATGATTACCCAGATGTCGTTTATGACACTTGCCGAACTCCACGCCCTCCGCGACACGATGGAAACCTGGTCGCAGCTCTGCCTCGATGGCCTGGCGAAGATTGCCTGAACCGGGTAGTGTCAAGAATCTTTCGCACATTCTTGTCCGCCGAAGTTTACCCGGCGCCTTCTGACGGGTCTGGCGGACTGTGATAAGTCCTTCATCTGGTCATTATCCTCTGCATACTCTAATATATAGTGGTACTATAAACAGGAGAAGGTCGGGGCATATCAACAACCAGGAACCCCTGAGAAAAAGGTTATCGACGCTCACCGCGGAACGAAACCATCGAATCCCAGCCCGGCAAAGGTACAACTTTTACAATCACCCCGCCGAAAAAATAATCACACGTTAAAATTACGCCGCTTAACCTATTTCTTTATCGCTGCCGCGTCTTTGTCTAACATCCCCTTAAGCATCGTACCCATCAGCGCATCAGTGGCACTCGACGAACCGCCGACCATTACGTCCGGCGTAACCCGGATATTGTTCTCCGCCACCAGCTTCATAATCTCAATCAGCGCCGTGTTATTCTGGCCGATGCTGGCAGAGAGCAGCATATAGGCCGCCGACTTGGCACCTGCGATGAGCTTGGTCTTCTCGGCTTCGGCCTGTGCCTCGATAATTATCTTCTTCTTTTCTTCCTCGGCAACCTTTACTCCGTATGCTGCGGTGGCCAGACGCTTTTCCTCTTCAGCTTCCTGTGTGGTCTTTGTCAGGGCTTTTTGTTTCTCAGCGGCACGCTGCTGCTCCTCAAAGGTCTTTTGCTGCTGAAGCGCAATTTCACGGTCGGTCTGCGTTTTTAACAATGCCCCGAGCGTCAGTTCATTGCCCACATCGCCGATACGCACCGCCAGAAGCGTTACGCCGTACTTCGCCAGTTCTTCTTTCAAAAGCGTATTACTTTGCTGCTCCTGCTGTGAGCGCTGCTGAACATAATCAAGGGCTTTTACCTTTTCGGCGTTATTTCTGAAAATCGCCCGCACCGACGGCGTTACGAGCTTTGCAAGCACCATCGCATCATCTCCGACCGTGGCCACCACTCGCGGCGCATTGTCACGGTCTATCTGGTACGTTACGCGAATATCAACAGGGAAGGTAAA
>CAYGVZ010000054.1:0-12623 GCA_964353475.1 uncultured Pirellulales bacterium
CAGTCCTTCGCAATCGGCACCAAGGCGTGCGAATTTATCGCGGGCATTGCGACTGTGAAGACCTCAAAATTCACGCCGGGGTACTGCTGCTGAAGCATCAGCCGCAGGAACCTGCCGAAACCGTATGATACATCGGGTGTCCCCAGGGCTGCTGATTCGCCCAAGACAAAAATCCTGTAGGTGTTGTCTGATTTCTCCGCAGGGACGACAAACTGGTCGAACTCGCGGGCTATCTCAGGCGGGAAAAATCGCCAGCCGAACTTTGCGTTGCTGCAATACGCGTCCCGTCCCTGCACCTTGCACCTGACCACGGTGGAAGCGGAGTAACCGTAGCCGGCCAGCCGTAATGCAATCTCCAGTAATAGCAGCAGCAGCGCCGGTATGGCAACTATGGCTATCAGCCGAAACAGCCACAGCCGCCAGCCCCTTATTTGGCCGGATGGCGGCTGCTGGACCCGCCGCGGCGGGCTCGACGCTGATTTTTTTGCCTCTTTTGCACCCATTATCGGCTTCACTTCGTAGCGCAACTGTTTCAGTTATCGTCCCAAAGGGGCTATTTTGCTGATTTTTCAGCGGCTGTAAAGCAGTACCGTCGGGAAAATGACCGCAGGCGAGCAGGCCATCACAGTCGTGTTCTGTAGAAAACGCCGTTCCGAGCGACCTTGTGCTTGTCGAGAGGAAATCGAGGAATCTGTTTTTGATGGACTTGTCCGCCGTTCGTGTGGCGGTCCTTTCCATTCCGTCCCGGCCGGGACACTGGTCGAAATGACCGATGAGCTTCTCTGCAGAGCATCCTCTTCGCCGGTTAGGGCGGAGGACTTCCCCAGGACAACCACTGTAAGACAAAAAGCCACAAATCGGCAGCGTCAACGACGCAATCCTGGTTGAAATCGGCGGAAGAGTAACTTTGACATCCGGGATTCTCGGACTGCCACTCCAGCGCAAACAGCGCAAAGTCCGCAAAGTTTGTGAAGCAACAGCCATCTATATCGCTATAAGAGTGATATTGACACTCTCCGTAGATGGAGACGAGATTACCGTCGGCGGGCAGGGAATAGACAAGATACGTTTGCCCAGAATCCTCTATTAAAGTGTATGCCGTCTGGCTGCCGTTATGACTGATTATCAGCCCGTTTGGGTTAAGCGCAACCGGTATTTCGGTTTTCAGCGTCAAAGGCACATCGAATATCCTATCATCGAGGTCGTCGTCGAGGGTAAACTGGATGAGGTTTGGCTCGTCTGAGACAGAATCAATGTGAGAGGCCTGTCTTGAATAGATGTAGCGGGCAACATCACCCTGCGTAGCTACCCAAAGCTCCCCGTCATTAACTTCGTCCGCCAAATCATCCAAATGGTCGTAATACGCCTGAAGATTAAGCCCGCTGTAACCGGGCCAGACAATATCATGATATTCTTCAACGACCCATCCCTGGCTGTTCAATGCCTCATTCATATACCACGTCAGCATCCCATAGGCAAAATCATAGTTGTCCCATCCAGGATAAGTTCCATAGCCAACATAGCAGTCCTTGATTTTGTACATATCTGGCGGAGCAGGGTCGTTCACATTCTTGCCCGACAACGACAGACGGGCAGAAAGGAACTGTGAGGCAATGATTGGCTTGGTGTCCTTAGTCCACACCCCGCCAGGGTAGGTGAAGGAGACCGTAGGGCGTCCGTCTTTTTGGAGCGGATCCAAAATCGCCTTAACCTCGTTGCAATCCTGTTGAAGTTCTTCGAGCGAATGGAAATAGTAGTTGCAGGGGTCTTCTTCCGGTGTCTTGATATCGCATCGCCGATGTTTCATCGTGTGGCTGGCCAGTTCATGGCCATTCTGAGGAATACTTTGGTATCCGGGCAGTCGGTCCCATGTGTAAACACCCGGGATAACATTGAACGTCCCCACAAGCCCGCGAGCGGTCATAGCCGGAGCGGCGATGCTCAAATGATCATTGCGGTTATCGTCATAGGTGAGGGTAAGTGCAGCTTTACGGCCATCTTTCCAGGTCAAAACATTTGTGTGGTGTTGTGTCGCGGCAATTACATAGGAATCAAGAAATGACAGGACTGCGATTTGAGCGCACAAAAAAAGCGCAGACACATTATGTTCGCGTCCAGCCATTCACACCCTTTCCCAACAGTACAGATGTTAATATAGCAGAAAAGGATGGCCAAGTCAAGACAATTTTGCGCAAAGTTTGGGACGGCCAGGGAACATCGCATCCTCTGGTCAGGATAACTGGCCTTGTCAATGGCGAAGCCGGTGTATAACGGACTTGTCCGCCGTAGGCGGATATGGCGGGAGCCGGGTTTTTTCAGTACCGCCCAGGACGGTACACAAATACAAGAAGATGAATCCTCAGACCGACAGAGGCGTGGGTCGGCGTTATTCGCCGGGAGGAAAACGCCAGTTGGTGCCCATAAGGGCGAAATCAACGAAGTCAACCTTCGTGCTGCCGTTGAGGTCACAACCGCCGCAGTCGTCTGTGCTGGGCGGCGGGCAGGTTGCGAGCCAGTAGTCCGCGAACCAGTCGAGGTCAAGCAAATCGACGTCTCGGTCGTTATCGAAGTCGCCGGGAATCGGCGGCAGCGGCGGCGGCAGATTCCGTACAAAGGCGGTATTGCGTATATTCTGACGGTGCATCGGCCAATCCACTTCGTTGGGGTCGTACTGCGCAGCAAGGTCCCAGCAGTATAAATAAGTGTCTTTCTGGAAATACAGGATGTCGGGACTTACCGCAATTACCTCGACGTCCCCGTCTTTGTCCAGGTCAACGATGCAGGGTGCGCTTAGCGCGCCGCCCTTGCTTGGCTGCGGGGTTATCAGTATCGGAAAGTCCGCTACAGTGCTGCCGTCGTTATTGAAGGCATACAGGTATCCATCGTGGGCGCAGACGAGTATTTCCTGGAATCCGTCGCCGTCTATATCGCCGATGGAGGGCACCGCCCAGACATCGCCGCCGACTGTTACCGGCCAGCCCGTAACAACGTTGCCGTCGTGATGCCAGGCATAGACGAGGCCGTTGGGTTCACTTGTATAAACGCCGGCCACAAGCTCAAGGTCCCCGTCGCCGTCGATATCACCGGCTGCGGGCCCGCGCATAATCTGCCCGGCGACCGGCCAGTTGGCCTCTACTGCGCCGTCTCCGTTAAGCACGGTTACTAACGAACCATCGTATGCACTCGCGACGATTATCTCGTTGTCGCCGTCGGCGGTAAGGTCGGCGATGATTGGCTCGCGGACGTACGGCCCGACGTACACCGGCCAGTGTCCTGCAACCGGTGAGCCATCCTGCTCGAGCGCATACAGGTTGCCGTCGTCTATGGCCGGGAAGACAATTTCCTCGTCCAAATCGCCGTCAATGTCCGCCGCCGCCGGCGAATGTAATCTGTTTATTCCCTCCACACTCGTTACAACCGGCCAGTCGGCTACTAGCGCTGCGTTCGGCTCATAAAGAAACATATATGCGTTGTTGCCGCCGGAAATCTGCGCAGCGGCCGTGATTCGCGGCCCGTTGTTTGAGTCAACGACGGCCGGCGATGCCTCACAGCCCGTGTTCACGCCGGCGGGCCAATCCTGAGACAGCGGGAAGCCCGCGACCGTGTTTCCGTCGTGATGATACGCGTAAGTTTGATACTTGCCGGTTCCGTAGTCCGCGCAGCCGACGACTATCTCCAGGTCGCCGTTGCCGTCCAGGTCGGCAAGAGCAGGAATATTCCACGTCCACGAGAAACCCTGCCCCGGCGCCGCCTGATGTTTGGGCCAGCCGGGGTAATTGCTGCCGTCGTCTCGCAGCACATATACGTAATTGTTGGGGTCATCCTCATCATAAACGCGCAGGACTATCTCCAGCCGGCCGTCTGCGTCTATATCGCCGACAACGGGCGCAAAACCCATCCCCGGCAGCAATACCGGAAAACCGCTCTGCGCCGGCGGCGCGGCGTGCACTCCCCCCGTTTGGCCAGCCACAAGCAGGCAGACAGTCAAGACAGAAATTCTTATTCGCATTCGATTACCCTCCTCGGAGTATCGCTTGCAGGACACCTTTAACTGACTTTATTTGCACCTTCGGACCCGGTGCGCCCCCTCTGCAAAACCCTTTCTTTTCGGGATTTGGTTTCGTACAATTCAAACACTCTATTAAACACATATTGTACCGGATTCACTCCCCATTTTCAAGTAAAATCCGGCCTGCCGCAGTAGTCCGGGCGTGGGTCGAGAGGGGGCAAAGGCCTAAAATATGTGATGAATCCGAAAAAAGCAGGCCCTTCGACAATGGGCTCAGGGTTGAAGGGTGGGCCGCCGCAATCGTGCGTGTCGAAGGGCAGGCCGCAATAGAACGAGTTGCTCGGATGTGTTCTTAGAGCGGGAGGGGATGTGTTTCGAGATAGGTAAGTGATTTTTCGAGGATTTCTGAGGCGACAGGCGCAGCCACGGCGCCGCCGGTGTAGCCCCTTCCGAGCGAGACGTTGGGCCTGCGAATCGAAACGAGGACCACAATCGCGGGGTCATCGGCGGGCGCTCCTGCTATAAAGGATGCGACGTAGTCGCGTTCCGAGTAGCCGCGTTCGTTCGGTTTGGCGATATTGGCCGTCCCCGTCTTGCCGAAGACCTGCCATTTCTTGGACTTTGCCCGCGTCCCCGTGCCTTCCTTGATGACGCCGACCAGCGGCTCATTGACAATCCATTTGGCGACTTCGGGGCTTATGATATAAGCGACATCCGGCCCGCCAGAGGCGGGCTGCATCTTGATGATGCTGCCGTCGTTATCGACCATTGCGCGTACGACGTAGGGGCGCACGGGATGACCGCCGTTGGCGAGGATGCAAAACGCCTTGACGAGCTGGATGGCTGTTACGGATATTTCCTGTCCGAAAGGTATCCTAGTAACGCTGTAGCCGGTCCACTTGTCCGCAGGCCACAACAGCCCCGGCGCTTCCCCGGGTAAATCCACGCCTGTTTCCCTGCCGAACCCGAAGAGCGTCAGGCCCTTGTAGAGCTTCTCCCTGCCCATTTTCTGGCCTATTTTGGCCATACCGATGTTGCTCGACTGGACCAGGACATCGCGGATGGACAGTTCACCGAAGCCCCTGCGGTATTCGCCGATAGTGCCGAAGCCCCTGCCGCTGTAGCTGCCGTTTTCGCAGAAGATTTTGTCTGTCTTGCTGATTGTCCCGTCATCGAGGGCGATTGCGACAATGACCGGCTTTATCAAACTGCCCGGCTCGAAGGAATCCACTATAGCGCGGTTGCGAAACTGGTTCGGGTCGGTTTTACTGTAATTGCAGGGGTCAAAGTCGGGCAGCGAGACAAGCGCGAGTATGGCGCCGGTCCTGGGCTGGGCGGCGATAACCACGCCCGACTCGGCCTTGTATTTTTCCAGTTGCTCGGCAAGCGCCGAGCGGGCGAACTGCTGGATTGTCGCATCCATTGTGAGGATAAGGCCGCGACCGTCTTTTACTATGGCGGTCTGCTCCTTGAGCCGTATGGGTCTGCGAAATGCATCTGCGAGAAATACGTTCCTGCCCGGCGAACCGATGAGTTGGTTTTGGTATTGCATCTCAATGCCGCCCAGTCCCTGGTTGTCGGTGCTCGTAAAGCCGACGACGTGCGCAGCTAACGGCCCCATCGGGTAGTGCCTCTCCCAGTCGGATTGTACCCCAACGCCTGCGATTTTGTCGGCGGCGAAGCACTGGTTCGGGTCGGCGGCAACGGCGATTCTGGCAAAGCCGGAATTATGGCTGTCGTTGATGATCCTGCTGATTTCGTGGGCGCCCATATCCAGAATCGGCGCAAGCTCAGTTGCGGTGTCTCTGGGTTCCTTGAGCACACGCGGCTCGGCGAAAATTGTCTGTACTTCGTTGCTGGCGGCGAGCACCCTGCCGCGGCAGTCGAGGATTACTCCTCGCTGTGGCGTTTGGCCTATGAAGCCCTGCTGTTGCCTTGTGGAAACGGCTTCATAATAGCCGCCCTTGCGGCATTGCAGATGCCAGCACCGCCAGCCGAGCAGCACCATCGCTGCAATCAGCAGGGCGAACAAACCGACTGTTATGCGTATGCTTCTCATCGCGGTCCTTGTTCAGCAGGCCGTCAGCAAGACCTGAACTAATAATTGAGGCGCTCCGAGACGGCCGCCGGGTTAATCAGGTTCTCAAGCCGCAGTTGCTTGCTGCCGAGTTGCTGGCGCAGGCGGGCCAGGTGCGTCCTCTGCCGGCAAATCTGGTAGAAATTGCGGTCGTTTGCGATTCGAAGATGCGCTGCGGAAATGAGGATTGCGGTAAAGTAAAAGACGGCGAAAACAAAATAGAATCGCACCTTCATCGCCAGCGGGACTCCAGGGGAAAAATTTGCCCGCCGACGCTATTTTGCGGGCAGCTTCAAGTGCAACCCGACATCGAGTGCATCCTCATTGGCAAGCACATCGGAGTTCATTTTGGCTATCTCCTTGTAGCGGTTTCCATCCCCGAGTTGCTCGGCAGCTATCTTCCAGAGGGTGTCGCCGTCCCGCACAATGTACGCCCTGCCGACGGCTGGTTTTGACTGCTGTGACGCGGCTTGCGGGGCAGGCGAGGGCTTCTTGCCGATGGCATCAACCTTCTCAAAGTGCGGGCCTGTCAAAACCGCGGGCGTCCCGGCTGATGCAGGCAGCGGCGGTATCAGCAGCTTCTGGCCGACGTGCAGCTCATCAATGGATTTCATCATCCCTTTATTGGCCTCGAATATCCTCTCTAAGTTTTCGAGCTTGTTGCCCGCCTCAGCGCCATAAATCCTCTTGGCAATCGAGCTTAAACTGTCACCGTCCCCGACAGTGTAAATCCTGCCCGTCTGTGCCGGGACCGGCGACAAACTCACTGCCGGCGTTATCTGCCCGCCAGAGGCGGGCTGCGTCGCTGTTGCAATTACAACGGGCGATTGTACGCCGTCCGGCCGGCTGGGTTGAGCAATCGCTATCTGCTGGTAGGCGGAAGGCCCCTGCGGCAGCGGCATAGTGAACCTTGTTTGCGGGTCGGCCTCCGGCAGCGACTGGGGGAGCGCCGCCTGCTGTTCGGCTGTCTCAACCTGGTTGAACGCCGTCTGAACCTTTCTTTCTTTGGCGCCAAGTCCCGGCGGCCCCGTCTGCGGGCCAATCATATTCGTCGTAAGCTCACTGTTGTTTGCCTCATTGTTGCCGCGAGGTATCCCGTTGATAATGAACGCAATGACAAATATGAATATCAGGCCCAGCAACAATCCAATCTTCGCATCAGATGTCATAATTGCAACTCCCTTTTTCGTTACCTGTTATTGCCTCTGCGCTATTCGCAACTTCGCGCTTCTTGCACGCCTGTTTTCTGCAATCTCCCGCGGGGAGGGCACAATCGGTTTCCTGGTGATAACCCTGTAAGCTCCCTCGGCTGCAAACTTTCTGAAACTTGTCTTGACTAATCCATCCTCCAAACTGTGAAAACTTACAACTGCAACATATCCATTAGTCCTCAGCAACTCCGGCGCCGCATCGAGCAGCCCTGCCAGATTTTTCATTTCGCCGTTGACCGCGATTCGCAGCGCCTGGAAAGTTCTGGTGGCCGGATGTATCCGGCCGCCTGCCCTGCCCAGCGCCCTGCAAATAATCGCGGCAAGCTGCCCGGTAGTTGTTATTGCCTCGCGCCTGCGATGCTCGACTATGAACCTTGCTATCCGGCGCGACGCCCTGTCCTGGCCAAACCTGTATATCAAATCAGCTAACGTTCGCTCGTCCGCTTTATTAACTATATCGGCAGCGGTGGTCTTTAAGCTTTTATCCAATCGCATATCCAGCGGCATATTCCGCTGGAAACTCAATCCCGTCTCTGCGTCCGTCAGTTGAGCCGAGCAGACGCCCAAATCCGCCAGTATAAAATCAACTTTATCAATGCCCTGTTCCCGGAGCACGCTGCGGATTTGCGAGAAGTTGGCGTTTAGCAGTATTACCTTGCACGCCAGTTGGCTTAAAACTGATTGGGCCCTTCGGATAGCATTTGTGTCAACATCCAGGCCGATTATTACCCCCTTGGGGCCCAATCTGCAGCCGAACAGGGCCGCGTGACCTCCTTGTCCGATGGTCGCATCGACCATAACCGCATCCTGCGGCAAGCTTATCTGTTCGACTAATTTTTCTGCGAGAACCGGTACGTGCTTTGTAACCGAGTTTTCCACCTGTTTACGCTCAGCGCAATACGGCCTGCATTACCCATCAGGACGATAGCGCTGCCTGTTCTAACCAACTGCCACTGCGTTAGTTGTGCGTCTTAGGGTGTCAACCGCCGGCGAAAAGCCGACTTCCGCAAAGCCGGCGCCGAGCTTCCTGACCTGCTCCAATCGCTCCGCAAGAGCCGCAATTGACGCAAAGGTCTTCTCGTCCGCCGCCCTGTTGCCCGCAAGGGCGTCTTTAACAATCTTGCAGTGGTCTGGATACGATACAATCATTTTTGACTCCCCTGAACCGAAATTAAACTTGCTGGCTCTGGTTCTGCATCGTTACCTGGCGTGCCTGTGCCATCTGCTTTTGGAACTGCCCCATATTGTCCGCAACATACTGTTCCCAGTCGGGGCTGTTCCAAAGCTCGATATGGTCACGCACGCCGACAAGAGTTACGTTATCTTTCAAACCTGCTCTCTTGCGCAGTTTCTCTGTTAAAAGCAGCCGTCCCTGGCTGTCTAACTCGACCTTCCCTGCCAAAGCGAAGCTCATTCGCTCGAATGCTACCGCTTCATCGGGCGCTGCCGTCTTTGGTGCAAGTGCAAGCACCGTCTGCTCGAAGTATTTCTCAGGATACAGACAAAGGATGCCGTTGGCGCCCAGGACAAGGTAGAAGTTACCGCCGTGCTCATCGACGTCGATTTGATTGCGGAGTTTGTTGGAGATGAGGACTCTCCCTTTGTTGTCGATGGCGTGCTCAAACTCACCTGTTAATAAAAGCATGGCTGCGTTTCCACCTGTATTCCACTCAAACACCCGTTGCTGGGGAACTCTACCACTTTTTCCCACCACGTCAACACCTTCTACCACAATTTTTCTATTTTTCTGAAAATTTTGTTATAGGACGTTTGGCCTGATTTACTTCAGAGGAAAGAAAGGCACTTTAAGCCCTTGTTCTGACCTGACTTGCCCCCTGCCGCCTTGCCTCTTTGGTCTGGTGTCTATGGTCTTATGTCTGAAAGAAAGCGGGTGATGGGAATCGGACCCACATAACCAGCTTGGAAGGCTGGAGCTTTACCACTAAGCTACACCCGCATAAAAATTGATTATTTACAATTTTCAATTCGCAATTTCGGTGTTCCGCCTGATTATAAATGTGTAATGCGTTTCTGTAAAGGGCGGCGCTACTACTTATCCTCTTGCATACTACTGCTCTGCATCATCGGCGGTAAAGCCGGGTAGTACGTTTTGCAGCGCCTTGTCGAAACTGGTTGTATAAATTATGCAGATGGAGAAGGTGAGCGACCAGTGCAATTTGAACACAAAGTGGCACAATGCGAATATGATGAGCACGGCTATCAGCCCCAGCACGACCTGCGGCAAAGTTGCATCACGGTCGCTGATACATTCTTCATCAACGACTCTTAAGCAGACCAGAAGAACCAGCAGTATTGCGTTGACTATGTTCCATACTGCGAAAATGAGCAGCCAGTCGGCGATAAGAGCGTTCGTCAGCGTATATACCGATGCAACGATGCCGGTGACCAGATTCATCAGCACCGCGAAGGCCAGCATAATCGTCCTTTCGAGGTCGGTTTTTTCTCTGGTCGTGAAGACGTGATAAATGCACAGGCCGAGGGCGCCGACAAAGGCCAGGGCAACAAGATACAGCCAGGAGGCGTCAGGGGTAGCCATAATCAGCCGTATCTGCTCCCGCATACGACCGTTGGTTGCATAGAGCAGAATAAAGGTAACGGCCATAAGAAACAGCGACAGTTCATCATACGTGGGAATGAGAAAGTGAAAACTCTCCTTGTAGAGTTCTGTCAATGCCTGCTCCGCATCCTGGGCTGAAAACCCCGAATCCTGCTGCCACACAGGTACTCGCTTTTCAGTCCTGTCGGGCATTTCCTCTTTAACGGGACTGATGGATGGTCTGCCTTTTGTTGAATGGGGGACAACGAGCGGATGGGCGCATTTGGGGCACTTGCCTTTCTTGCCGCGTCCCTCATCACACGCGACAATCCTTTGCCCGCAGTATATGCACTTGAAGCGTATCACGACTTATCCTCACCTCCCGCAGATTTTTACCGCAGAGACCGCAGAGTTCGCAGAGTCAATTTTATAGTTTTTTTCGGCGGTCTCAGTGTGCTCTGCGGTGAGTTGTTAGTAATCCACGAAGACAATATCTTCCGGTATTACCACGACGTCGCGGCGCTTGTCGCCCAGGAGTTTCCTTATCTCGCTTGAGTGTTTGCCGGCCAACTGCTTTAGTTCTGCACTGCTGAAACTCGTTACCGCCTTCGCCCGGTCATTAAGCAAGACCACGTCGCCGGCCTCAAAGTCGCCTTCCACCGACACGACTCCTTTCGGCAGCAGACTCTTGCGATTCCGCAGGGCCTTCAATGCGCCATCGTCGATTGCGATTGTGCCTGCCGGGGCACTGTTGAGAATCCATCTTGCGCGGTTGCTGAGTTTGCGTTTTGGCATAAAGACGGTGCCGATGGTTTCGCCCGCCATAATTTTGCTGATTACGTTTTCCGCCCTGCCGTTGACTAAGATGATTCGACAGCCGGCATTTGCGGCGATCTTGGCCGCCTCGATTTTCGTCTTCATCCCGCCCGTGCTGAACCTGCTTCCCTTGCCGCCGGCACTTTTGAGAATCTCATCGGTGATTTCAAAGACAGTTTCTATTGGCTTGGCGTCCGGGTGTTTGCGAGGGTCTTTGTCGTACAGGGCGTCAATGTCGCTGAGAATAATAAGCAGTTCTGCGTCGATTTTGCTGGCGACAAGTGCGCTCAGGCGGTCGTTATCACCGAAGGCGGTGCCGATTTCATCTGTGCTGACGCTGTCGTTTTCATTGATTATGGGTATGACCTTCAAATCAAGCAGCTTGTCAATCGAACTGCGAAGATTCAGATATGTCTTTCTGTTATCAAGCACCTCCGCGGTAAGCAGCACCTGGGCGACTGTAACGCCGTGCTGGGCAAACGCCTTGCGGTACTCAGCCATCAGCAAGGGTTGCCCGATGGCTGCACAGGCCTGGCGCATCTGCAAATCGGTAACGCGTTCAGTGAGTTTCAATTGTCCGGCACCCATACCGATAGCGCCGCTGGTAACGATGAGCACCTTGACGCCTCTGGCGTGCAGGTCAACAATCTGGTCGGCGATTTGGGCAATGTATGCATCGTCAATCTCGATGCTGCCCGGCCGAGTCAGCGTATTTGTGCCGATTTTGATAACGACCTTTTTTACGTTTGCAAAGTTTCGCATTTTTCATCCCTGTCTCTTACCGCAGAGGTCGCGGAGAACGCTGAGGATTCTAACCACTGATTTCACAGATTTCACGGATTTTCTCACCACCCTGCTTCACCCCCTGGGGACCGACTGCGATTCGACTCCCCAGCCTGAAGTTCCAGGTAGCTGTCCCGTAGGGATCTTCGCCCCTTGGGGGCAGGCTCCGCTTCGAGTTTGTTTTGGCTTCGATTGGCTTTGTTTTTCGGGTCATCGGAGAGGGCGTTTTTTACGTAAGTCCTTTCGGAAGAAGGGGTTAGGTTCATTTTGCATTTTTGAAAATTGGCTTTGTTTTGCATAATCATACCTCGTAACCCGTGACTCGTGACTCGAACAGAGGGGCAACTTTTCGTGCTAAAGTGGGCGGTTTGGGCGGGCGGGGCAAGAGCACAAGGCAAAAGGTAAAAGGCAAAAAGCAAAAAGTGAACGGGGATGGGTATCGTTAAGAACTCCAAATTCAACATACTATGCTCACTTTCTATATGTTCGGTGGGGATTATACAATGGGGATTGTTGGGTGTCAAGTGAATTTTTCACCACCCTTCTACGCTTCCTCCTTCGCCAAGGGCTATGGAGGACAGGCAAGCTACGAAGGGCAGGCAAGGGCACAAGACACGAATGGCCGGCCTTGCTGGCCTTGCCCCCCAGGGGGTGGCGGGGACAATTGCCATGCCGAGGGCAGATTTTTAATCGCGGGGTTGCTGCGCCCATTATTCGTGCCCCGGCAATCCCTGATTGGCTGATTTGCCGGAAAATGTATGAATGAAAATTTGCGCTCGCCTGTCTTGCCTTGTTACGCCGGAGTGCGTACAATTACCGGCAAAAGCAACCGTAGAATAGAGCAGGACCTAATCAGGAAAGGATAATGTATGTCCAAAGGGCACGATGTTAAAAAAGATGTAAAAAAGAAGGCACAGAAAACATTAAAAGAGAAACGCATTGCGAAGAAGATGAAGAGGGCAGGCATACCCATGTAAACAGGTTCGGCCGGCGAAGGGCATTCCTGATTTCTGAATGACGCCGAGTAGAAAAAGAACAAATTTACTTAATCGCGGATTACGCGGAGAACGCGGAGTTTTTTAGGCGCGGATTAACCCGCGAAAAGAACGGCGGGCAAGGAGTGTTTTTCTTTTTTACAATTCTTAGTGTCTTTGTGTCTTGGTGGTGAAA
>CAYGVZ010000055.1:0-12275 GCA_964353475.1 uncultured Pirellulales bacterium
CTCACACCTGCAAAGTGATTTCGAACAGGCCGATATCGTCATAGTCAACCCCGCTGTGCCGAACGACAACAAATACCTCGAAATCGCTCGCAGCGCCGGCCGCACAGTTACCTCCGCAATGAATATCTTTTTCCGATTGTGTCCCGCGACAATCATCGGCATTACCGGCGCCAACGGCAAAAGCACCACCACCGCCCTGACCGCCCACCTCTTACGTAATTGTTTAGCTCCCAGGCCTGCCTGGGGGTCGCTGAACACCCGGATTTGGCTTTCTGGCAACATCGGCAACGAACCGCTCCTTACGACGCTTGACCAAATCGGCCCCGATGATCTCGTCGTTCTGGAAATCTCAAGTTTCCAGATTGAGCAGTTGGCCTGGGAAAATCTTGCGCCGGCGGTTGCGCTGCTGACGAACCTTACGCCCAACCATCTCGACCGCTACGGCACCTTCGAGCGCTACTGCCAGGCCAAAGAACATCTCTTTTGTCTGCAACGATGCAGCGAACATAATCCCGCCGTCTCAATTTTTAATGCCGACGATGAAATCGCCCGGCAGTGGTTCGATAAGTACAGCAAAGAACCGCACCGGCTGTGCCTGACCTTCTCCGCAGACGATGTCGCCGGCCAAATACACGCAAAATTCGCACTGCCCGGCAGGGCAAACCTCGCAAACCTCGCCGCCGCTCTTGTGGTCGCAAAACACTTCGGGCTGAGTGATGCGCAAATCGAAAAATGCCTGCCTGCCTTCAAAGCCCTGCCTCATCGGCTGCAATTAGTCGCCGAGATAAGCGGCGTTCGCTGGTACAACGACTCAAAGGCAACCACCCCCGCCAGCGCGATAACCGCGCTGGATGCCTTCGACTGCCCGCAAGTCATCATCGCGGGCGGCTATGACAAACATATACCCTTCGATGAATTTGGAAAAAAAGTCGCCCAAAAAGCCAAAGCCGCCATCCTTATCGGGCAAACCGCCGGCAAAATCGCCCAGGCCATAAGGGCCAACCCCTCCAGCCCCACTCAGGTAGAAACCACAGGGTCGCTGCCCGACGCCGTTGCTTTGGCGGCTCGGCTGGCAACTAAAGGCGACGTTGTCCTCCTCAGCCCCGCCTGTGCCAGCTACGATATGTTCACCAATTTCGAGCAACGCGGCACGCAGTTTATCAATCTGGTGAACCAGCTAAAGAGGTGATTATCCGGACGTTTCACCTGACTTGAGCCATCGAAATTAAAAATTTTTCCCCGGTATCTTCTTGTTCCTTGTGCAGGACACGGCCTATTTGCGGCCTGCCGACCCAACCCGCCACAGGCAACTGTCTGCCCGTTCCCAACGCATCATAAAGCCAGGCCGTCTCTCTGCCGATTCGCACCACAGATATGGAGCAGGCACACGAGCAAACTACAGAGGAGTACGCCCCCGACCGAAGAAGGGAACGTCGGCTGCGATACCACTGGCCCGTCTGGTTCGCGGAGGATTTCAACGATATCCTTTCACAGGGCCAAATGGTCGATGTGTCCAGCGGTGGTGCGGCCTTCACCTGTTACGCCGACCACGCCTGCCCCTACCCAGGCCAGCGCATCACTGCCCGCTTCAGCATCCCTCGTTACGGCACGGACCGCAGCTTTGATATGGCCGACTTTACACGCAGCGGCAATGTGCTCCGAGTTGACCCCTTGAACTCCAACCTCCGCCGCGTCGCCGTCCAATTCGTCGAACCCCTGCCTTTCAGGCCCGCCGAGCAGTCGCACGCCGAACTCGAGCCGGCCAGCTCTTTGCAGTAGCCCCGGCACACCTCTACCTAGCGCTGTCTCCCATCAGGGCGCGATTCGTCTTTGTAGGCAAACCTTATTTGGGGGTCATTGCGAGCGTAGCGAAGCAATCTCAAGGTCTGCACCGAAAAGATTGCTTCGGCCCAAACGGCGGGCCTCGCAATGACGGTTTTGCAAGCAAACGCCACCTACAAATCTGCCTGGGTCCGCCGGGAGACGGCTTACGCCGGATGGCTTGCGCCACATGAAGCGCGCCCCTCCCACCAAATCACCGTCCGCTCCTATTTGACAAAACGCTCCTGCAATGGCTATAATAAGACCTGTCCTTCGCAAGGCAGAGGAAAAGGGAATCTGCTATGAAAACAACCAGAGTCGGTAGAGTCGTCCAGTTGCTGACAACACTGCAGTCGGGCAGGGACTACACAGCCGGCGACCTGTCGCGGATCTTCAAAACCAGCCGACGAACAATCTTCCGTGACCTCAGAGAATTAGCCAATATCGGCGTCCCATACAAATACAACCCGCAGACGCGCGGCTACACCATAAACCCTGAGTTTTTCCTGCCGCCCATCAACCTGAACATCCGCGAAGCCCTCGGGTTGCTCCTGCTCGCACACAGGGTGCGCAGCCATATCCAGGTACCGTTCAAGGACTCTGTCCTCCTGGCTGCTCTTAAGATTAAGAACAACCTACCGGCCGGCATCCGCAGGTACTGCAACAGCGCGCTGCGCACTATTTCCGCCCGGCCGCCCGCTCAGGCACCCACGGAGCTTTTAGACAGCAGGTTCGCAACCATTCAGGACGCGATACTCAACAGGCGAAAACTCTTGATGCAGTACGACTCTCTTTTTGACAGCAGGTGCCTGGCGGTGGAGTTGTGTCCCTATCATCTGCTTTACAATCAGCGCGCGTGGTACGTGCTCGGCTATTCCCCCACCTATGTCGCCGTCCGTACCTTTAAATTGAACCGTATCAAGGAGATGGAGGTCCTCGTGGGCAAGTTCACCGACGGCGAGAAGTTCGACCCCCTTGAGTATTTAGGCCGTGCTTGGTCGATGATACCTGAAGGCCGAATATACAACGTCAAGCTACGGTTCCTGCCCAAAGTTGCGAGCAACGTCATCGACGTACAGTGGCACAGCACCCAGAAGGTAACACGAGACCCCGACGGCTGCGCAATTGTCGAATTCCGGGTGGATGGGCTTGGTGAAATCACGTGGTGGGTTCTTGGCTATGGCGATCAGGTACAAGTCCTTGCCCCTGCTGAACTCCGCACAAGAATAGTCAAAGCCGCGAAGAATACGATACAACTCAACGACACAGACGTCCCCTCGCGTAGATAACCTGTGAGTTTCCCTTGCGCTTATTGCCGTTATCGGCGCTCATGATGCAACAGCGCACACGGCGCATAAGGCAGCACCCTCTTTGCCTGACATCAAACCAAACAGGTTATCAACAAAAAGCCTTGTTTGTAAGACCAGCAGCAACAATCCCTTAAATATACTTCGCGCTCCCAAGTAAGAACATAACGACCTATATGATTACTACTACTATTGATTACTTATTTATTAATATCATAGTGAGTGCTATGCGGGCGTTTACTTTACTTCACGCACCATCCACACCTCGTCGACCCACAGGCCAATGATAGTGATTGCGGGGTATTGTTTCTTGAGACAGCTTACCGCCACGGCTAATTGTCCCAGTTGACGGCATTGGTCAACGGGATTCCCGGCGCAGTCGTGATGGGCCACTATAGCTAACTGCGTGGATTTATGCATGGATACGGAGACGTCTATGCGGTCAAAGATGGCCTGTACCGCACGACTCGTCGGCTGGTCGGCTAATATCCGCACCGGCGCCGGGTCCGTGATAGAATCAACGCAATCCACGTGGAAGCGGTTCTTGAGATACTCTATGACGGGCAATTGCACCCTGCCATCTATGCAATTGACAACGGTCGCAAATGGCATACACCAATCTACTCCAATCGTCTCTGTGTGTTTCTCCCTCAGCGAGATTCGCCCCCTCTGACATACACGTCGTGCTCTACGTCGTTTCGGACCTTCTTTGCTCCTGCCCGCCGGCTAAGATTACCGGCAGGTCAACCCAGAATGTGGAACCGGCACCGACATTACTCTCCAGCCCTATTTTGGCGGCGAGCATCTCGGCGAGCTCCTTGCAGATGGCCAGGCCCAAGCCGCTACCTGAAGACGGCCTTGTCAGCGCGCTGCCCGCCTGGCAAAACTTCTCGAAGATTTTCTCCTTGTCTGCATCGGCTATCCCGCAGCCGCTGTCCGCAACCGCCAGCCGAACTGTCTTGTCGTCAACCATCGACGCCTTAATCTCAATCCTGCCGTCCTCCGGGGTGAACTTCGCCGCGTTGCTCATAAAGTTCTCAAGTATCTGCTGAACCTTGTCTGCATCGGTCGAGATAACAGGAATGTTCTCATCCAATACCAGCTTCACTCTTATTCTCTTGAGCTTCGTCTCTTCAGCGAATGACCCTGCGACTGCGCTGCACAACTCGCGGATGTCAGTCGGGCCTGTGCGGAGCTCTATTTTGCCCGCCTCGGTCTTTGCGAGGTGAAGCAGGTCGTTGACCATATTAAGGAGGCGCTGGCCCGCTGTAATGATGTTCTCCGCGTAGCGAATGCCCTTGTCCTGCTTCAACTCCTCCGGCCTGTCGCGCAGCACCTGCGCGAAACCCATAATGGCGTTAAGGGGTGTCCTGAATTCGTGCGAGACGTTGGCAAGAAATTCGCTCTTCACCTTGTTGGCCTTGAACAGTTCGATGTTCCGCCCGGAAAGCTCAATTATCTTGTCGTCAAGCTGCTTGTTGGCCTGGCGGAGCTTCTCCTGTGTGGCCTGCAGGACGTCAAGCATGTGGTTGAACGCCGCGGCGAGCTGTTCGTACTCGTCGCGGGTGCTTATTGAGCTTCTTATGTCGAGGTTGCCCTCGGCCACATTGTTGGCCAGCGCTCGCAACTGTCGAATCGGGCTGAGGATTACCCGCTGTGTGATTACGTAGAATAGCACGATAGCGCCGGTCCCGCTGATTAGCCCTGCAATTACTGTCCATACCCAGTTAAGCAGTGCCGTCTTACTCATCTCCGCGGCGCCCCTGGTGATAATGACCGCCCCGACCGGCTCATTGCGATTGAAGGGGCTGGCTGAACCCTGCTCGCTGTGACAGCGCACGCAACTGTCGGTGGCTCGGAATATCCGCACGTAGTTGCTGTATAGAGTGCCGTCCCGGGTGGCAAACCACATCTGGTCGATGGCCTCCTGTTGCGGCAGCAGTGATTCTATGGCCCGCCTTTGTGCTTTTGGCAGTTCAGGCAACGGCCGTTCCTTCAAGAAGCGAACCCAGCGGACCTCCGCGGCGTTGGGATCCATCGCGTCTCCGGCGTCGTTCAGCATTGCAAGCCCGCTGTCGGGCGATTTACGCAACTGGAAATGCTCGTAAAGCAGGATGGCGGCCCTGGCCCTGTTGGCCTCCAGTAGCACCTGTCTTGTCAACTGGCGCATCCACGCATAAGGGACCAGCAGCGCCAGCGCCAAGATGAGCAGCACCGCCGCCCCAAATGTCAGCCGCACCTTCTCTGCCAGTGAAAGCGGCGACAGGTGCACGGCCACAAGAATCCGCTTGTAGATGTCCTGTATTCGTCTTCGCATAAGCCCCGGGATGTCATTGCCCGGCGGGCGCCTCGCCCGGCGTGTGCGAATGTCGCTGCACGCGCAGGTTCAGCTCGTCTAACTGCTTCTGGTCAACTTCGCTGGGGGCGTCGGTCAACAGGCACTGGCCTCGCTGCGTCTTCGGGAATGCTATCACGTCTCTGATGTTGTCCGTGCCCGTCAGCAGCATAATCATTCTGTCCAGCCCGAACGCAATCCCGCCGTGCGGCGGGGCGCCGTACTCGAGCGCCTTCAGGAAGAACCCGAACCGGTCCTCCGCCTGTTCCCTCGTTATATTAAGCAGGTCAAATACCTTTGCCTGCACCGCCGGCCTGTGAATACGGATGCTCCCACCGCCTATCTCCGACCCGTTGACAACGATGTCGTATGCCTTGGCCCTTATATGAGCGGGGTCGGTTTCCAGCTTGCCCATATCTTCATCCAGTGGCGAGGTGAATGGGTGATGAACCGAGTCGTATCGCTTCTCGTCCTCGTTCCATTCAAACAGCGGGAAGTCCACAATCCACACAAACTCAAATCGCCCCTCGTCGTACATCTTCAGGTCTTTCGCTGCCCTGCAGCGCAGCGGCGCAAGCGCCTTGTTGACGCCCTTCTCGTCGCCTGCCACAAACATCAGCAGGTCGCTGTCCTTCGCGCCGAAGCGGGTGACTATCTGGTCGAGAAGCTCAGGCGAGAAAAACTTGGTCAGGGTGCCCGTCAGGGTGGCCTTGCCCGCTTCGCTCTTCGCCTTGAACCACGCCAGCCCCTTTGCGCCGTAGTCGGCGGCAAAGCTGGTCAGTGTCTTTTCCACGTCATTCCGTGAATACTTGTTGCCGCCATCGGGCACGCACAGGCCTTTAACCATCCCGCCTTTTTCAACTGCGCCGCTGAATACCTTGAACCCGCTCTTTGCCGAGATATCCGAAATGTCTTTCAACTTCATATCGAAGCGCAGGTCGGGCCTGTCTATACCGTAATCCGCCATCGCCTCGGCGTAGGTCATTCGCCGAATCGGCAGCGCCACATCAACACCCAGAACCTCCTTCCAGATTCTGGCAACCAGTTTTTCGTGGATGCTGATGATGTCGTCAACGTCGATGAAGCTCATCTCCACGTCTATCTGAGTAAACTCGGCCTGCCTGTCCGCCCGCGGGTCCTCATCGCGGAAGCACCGGCAAATCTGCACGTATTTCTCTACGCCGCTCACCATCAGAATCTGCTTGAAAAGCTGCGGCGACTGAGGCAGAGCATAAAAAGTATTCCGCACTAACCGGCTCGGCACCAGAAAATCGCGCGCACCTTCCGGCGTGCTCTTGGCCAGCATCGGCGTCTCTATCTCCCAGAACCCCTGCGAATCGAAATAGTCCCGCGCAATCTTCGTCACGCGATGCTTGATGCGAAGCTTCTCCTGCATCGCTGGCCTTCGCAGGTCGATATAGCGGTATTTCAGCCGCACCTCCTCGGCGGTCTTGTCCGCGGTCTCTATCTCGAATGGCGGCGTCTTTGCCGTATTTAGTATCTCCATTTTCTCGACCGCCACCTCAATCTGACCGGTCACCAGCTTGGGGTTCTCCAGCCCCTCGCCCCTCGGCTGGACCGTGCCCTCGGCTGCTATTACCCACTCGGTCCTTGCAGTTCGGGCCAGTTGATGTGCATCGGGGACCTTCTCCGGGTTGAAAACAAGCTGAGTAATGCCCTCTCTGTCCCGCAGGTCGAGGAAAACCAGATTCCCGTGGTCGCGGTATGACTTCACCCAGCCGGCCAATATTACCTTTTTTCCTGTATCGGCCAGCCGAAGCTCGCCGCAATTGTGCGTCCTCTTGAGCATAGTAACTCCATCTAAACACGCCTTCGGTTATGCAAGGGCAATGACGCCAAACACTTAAGAGTAGCCAGCCGGCCGCTTTTAGTCAATAACCGCCCAAACAAATCTTGACATTCAATCAGCAGTGCTTATACTGTTGGTATATCTTGATGTCGCTGACCGCAAAGAGGGACGTGAGCGACAACCCGCGGCCGGCGACGCCACGCTGGCTCTGCTACATCGTGGAGGGGGGCTAAAAACAGCCGAAGCAGACGGCACGAATTTCGGAGGTGGTCAATGTCGCAACAGAAACCGGCGAGCAATCAATCGGTCTGTCCAAGAACAGGTAAGCCAATTCCAGCGGGGAGAAAATCAGTGTGGCTGAAATTAGTACTGCCATTTACGGGCCTTGCCGCGTTTCTATGGTTTCTGGTCCGTGTCATACCAAAACCATCGCGCGCAACTTATCCCTGCCAGCGGGTGGCCTTCCCCTTGGCCTGCAGCTTCATAGTGTGGTTTGCCGGCCTGCTCGGGTCGGTCGCTGCGTTTCGAAAGGCCAAAGCGTGTTTCGTCAGGGCGCGTTATGCGATGGCGCTGGCGCTGACGGCTGCGAGCGTTTGCTTTATCTGGGGTGCCTTGAATACCACGGCCGACAAACGGGTATCGGCTGAGCCGCGTACACCGCAGCCCGTCAACGACCCAATTGGTGTTGCGAAGGGTATCTATCCCGGCCGCGTGGTGTGGGTGCACGACCCCAACGCGACCGACTGGGCATATACCACCCCGGGACAATCCGAGCACTGGTATGAAGATGAGCATACAAACCAGGCAGTGGTGAACGCGATGCTTTCACGCGCGATTCGCTCGCTCTCTGCCGGGACGACAGACGCGGCTGCGTGGGACGCCGTCTTCAGGCACTTTAACCTCGCGCGAGGCAAAGGTGACGTCGGCTATACGCCCGGTGAAAAAATTGCTGTCAAAATCAACTTTACACTGACCTACGGCGCCGACCCCTGCCTGATGGATAAGGTCTCCGACCCCGGCTGGGGCGACTGGTATAACTGGATAGATAATTCTCCGCAATTATCCATCTCGCTGCTAAAACAGCTTACCGGCGTTGTGGGCGTCGAGCCCTGTGATATTACGATAGGCGACCCCGGCAGGATTATGCCGAACTATTGGTATGATATGGTCGAAGCAAACTGCCCCGGCGTCGTCTATCTTGCGCGCGTCGGCGGCAAGGGCCGAACACAGGCAACCTGGTCCGATGTCGAGTTCTACTGGAGTGACCCCGACCCCGAGCACTGGGAAGGCGTTACCGAGCAGGACCATATACCGACCGCCTTTGCTCAGGCGGATTACCTCATCGACTTTGCCATTCTCAAGAGCCACAGCGACGCCGGCATTACCCTGTGCGGAAAAAATCTCTACGGCGCTTTGCTAAGAAATCCGAGCGCCTGGGAAATGCCGAATCCGCCCTCTTGGTACAGTATGCACTGGTCGAGGATTTTGCCGAATGAATCGCCGGGAATGGGACGCTACCGCGCGATAGTTGACCTGATGGGTCATCCGCAGCTTGGCGGCAAGACACTGCTCTGTCTGGTTGACGGGCTTTTCGCGGGCGAATGGTGGAACGGCGTGCCGGTCAAGTGGAATATGCCGCCCTTCAACGGCGACTGGCCCTCAAGTATCTTCCTCTCACAGGACAGCGTCTCCATTGATTCTGTCTGCTTCGACTTCCTCCTCGCTGAGTGGCCGAAAGACGGCGACCCCAATGTTGGGGCAGGCACAGGCCCGAACAGCTCCGGTGCCGATGATTACCTCCACGAGGCAGCCCTGGCCGATGCGCCCCCATCGGGCACTGTTTATGACCCCAATAACGACGGCGTCGGCCTCGCCTCGCTCGGCGTTCACGAGCACTGGAACAACTCAACGGACAAGCAATACTCCCGTAATCTGCTCACGGGCAGCGGGATTGAGCTGGTTACTTTGCCGCTCGATTTGGGTGCGGCCTATGACCCAAGGCCCGGCAGCGGCGCAGTAAATGTGGACCTGCGCCCCACGCTCACTTGGAAGCCGGGCGACTATGTCGCCTACGGCGGACTGTATAAGGGTGCCGTGGACCGTAAGAAAGGGAATGGTCACCACGTGTTCCTCGACACCCACAATACATACATGAAGAACGATTCTGCCAAGACCCTGTTGAACTATCCTATCGGAACACAGTACGGCCATATCTTCGGTGCGCAGGATTCAAATTACTTCAGTGTTGAGACAAACTACCCCGGCGGTTTTAAGGTCAACACGGTTTACTACTGGTGCGTAATCGAGGTCAACGACAAGAATGCGCCGAGTGGCGAGTGGTGCTGGAAAAGCCAGATATGGCAGTTCAGAACCGTCAGCGGAAAAGCCAAAAACCCCAGCCCCGCCAATAACTCCACGCTGGGCCTGCGCCCCGCCGATGCGCTGCAGGTAACTCTGGCTTGGACGCCGGGCTATTTTGCCGCAGCCGCAAACGGCCATCAGGTCTATTTCGGAACGGACTACAACGAGGTCAACGGCGCAACAAGCGGCTACACCGTGCGAACAGACCCCAATTATCTGGCAACGGGGCTGAAACTCGGCTGGGATTATTACTGGCGCGTCGATGAGGTCAATGGTGCCACCACGTGGAAGGGCGATGTCTGGAAGTTCACTGTGGGCAGCTACCGCGTGATAGATGAGTTCACGTATAACAACGATGCGGAGCTGCACGCGAAATGGAACGACTGGTGGAACGACGGTTACTCGCCCGATTGCTCGCGGGTTAAGAACGGCTCCCTGATAACCAATGACAAAACCAACGGCGCAATGTCATACCAGTACGACAACAACGACCGTCAAAATGAATATGGCGATATGAATTTGGACCGCTTCAGCGAGGTGAAATACACATTTACAACGCCTGCCGACTGGTCTTATGGCGACCCCGGCACAACCCTGCGGGCGCTGGTAGTGCGATTCAAAGGCAGTTCCGCCAACGATGCCAACGCGACCTGGGACAGGATGTATGCTGGCGTCGAAGATAGCGCCGGCAATGTAGCGATTGTGCCCCACGAAAATCCCGATGCGCAAAAAGCGGCGGTATGGGACGAATGGAATATCGACCTCAAGGACTTCAACAATGCCGGCGTGAACCTGTCTAACGTCAAATATGTTTATCTCGGCTTTGGCGTCCGGTGTAATTCCAGTGACGCCAACGAAGGAGGCGATGGTACGGTGCTCTTTGATTACCTGCGCCTCTACCCGCCGAGATGCGTCGGCGAGCCGCTCTTCAGGCAGCTCGGCGATATAACCGGCGGCCCCGGCAATAACCTCGGCGACTGCGTCGTTGATGTACAGGACCTTGTCATCCTGGTCCGGGACTGGCTTGAGATTGACTACATAATGCCTCTGCAGAATCCGGACGATACGAACCTGGTCGCCCAGTGGGATTTCGACAACCAGACGTATGACAACAATGATAACACCATCGCAGGCAACCTTGCGGACGGTACCCCAGTCGGCGATGCAAACGTAGTTTACGACGCCGAACTGAATAGTTACGTGCTCAGTTTGCCGCAGAACGACTCCAACGACTACGTCGATTGCGGCGGCGGCGACCCGCAAATCTGGGGACATCTGCCCAACTCATTTACGCTGTGCGCCTGGGTCAACCAGACGCAGTTCCAGCCCTGGGGCTGCTTCGTAACCAAGGGCGAATACGCCTGGAAACTTCAGACGCTTCACACCGAGCCGGTTGTGCACTTTGCCACGCACCAGTATGGCTGGATTTCAGCAACTTCCCTCAAGAACAACAACTGGTACCACGTCGCTGGCGTTTACGACGCCGACTACGACTACATCTTGATTTACATCAACGGCGAGATTAACGGCGGTACTGGCGGCTGGCCGGAAATCTATGACGACTGGGACTGGGCCAACGTCCTTATCGGCGCAAGGCACACGCCCTACTTCGAGCCGCAGGTCAGCAGTTTCTTCAAGGGCCGCCTCGACGATGTCCGCATCTACAATCGCGTGCTGTGGCAGCCCGAGATAAAGTACCTTGCCACACACGGCGCAGCCACCTGGTATTACCCGGTAACCTCGCCTGCCAACATCTATGACGCTGAACCGATGGGCCAGCGCACCGTCAACTTCAGGGACTTCGCTGTCCTGGCGGAGGACTGGCTTGAATCACAACTCTGGCCCGCAGACCAGTAGCCGGGCATTTGGGACGGGTGAATTCAAAAGGCGGAAGCCCCCGGGGCGAAGGCGGGGCGATTGCCCGATTTTATCCGCCGTAGCCCTTCGGCTCGTCCGGCGTAGTCCCGCCTATCGCTGGGCGGGACGAAGATGGAAGCTTTGTGCGAAGAATAGGCGCAGGCGGACTCGCGCAAAAAGAGAACCCCAGTGGGGTTTCCCCACCGGGGTCCGTAATTCCTGGCGATGACCGGATTTTATCCGCCTCTGGCGGACTCGCGCCGAAGTTTACCCTGAGCGAAGTCGAACGGGCACTACCATCGGCCAGACGAGCTTAAACAAAAATGCCTTTTTTAGTTCTAACTCACTTCATTATCTATCAGCGAACTGTTCAAGCTCTTCTCGGGTTAATACGATTCGCCTAATACTACGTCTATCATCCAATGGTACTAAATCGTCGAATTCCGTTTGCTTGCCCTCGCTGGCCCAGAAAAATATTTTCTCGTCTGGTTCAGCTCGCGTACCCTGCAATGCTAGGTAACAACCGTAATCCATCGTGACCAAGTGGTATGGCTCTCCTGGCTTATCGGGATGACTCCACGTCGTGCGTAAAGGATGAAGCAACCGGGCGGTAAAAAGTCTCGATAAAAGAGGGTGGCCAATATCGCGGTAGCTAACCATAAAGGTTTTAGATTTCTTATTCCGAATAACGCTCTGCACAAGATAGTTGAGAAAATCTTCTAATCTCACTATACCCCTACCCATTGTCAAGACAGAAAACAGGAGAATTTAAGATGGATTCACC
>CAYGVZ010000056.1:0-676 GCA_964353475.1 uncultured Pirellulales bacterium
AGAGCTCTTTTGCCTGCTTAAGTTTCTGATAAGCATCATTTATATCAAGAATATTGGGTTCCGTAGACATAAGCCAGTTGGCATCCGCGCATAGTTTATCGGAGTCATTACGATATTGTTTGAGGCTTTCGATATTGGGTACAATTCGGCTTTTGTTGATGCCGTTTATGTCTTCAACAATCTTGTGGGCCCGAGCTGAATGTCCGGGAATTTGTGATTTTAGGGCATTTGCAAGATTGGGGCCTTCTCTTATCTCTGTAAGCTGATTTTGTGATTGTTCAAAGCTTGATAAGATTTGATCATCAAAAAAGTTAGGGTCATTTTTCGGTAAAATGCTTATCGCGGCTTTGTAGGATTCGCGGTCCTTCTCTATCAGTTTTGGAAGTTTGTCTTTCCACGCATCGATCATTCTAATATATGCTTGTATCTTTTGCATCAGGTTAGGCTCAAAAGGCTCAAAAGAAGACGCAGCTTTTAAGATGTTTTCATTTCTAATTCTTTTGTCAATCTCAAGCACTCTCTCTACTTCGTTGCGGTCAGGATAAATGTCAGGAAGCTTAGCCAAGTTTGCACTTTCACATTCTCCAATAAGCTGACGGATTACAACGTGCTTATCCTGGGAATCGTATGCCTTATCAAGCCAATCTTTGAGTTTGTCTCTTTCAGCAATAAGCTT
>CAYGVZ010000056.1:686-12136 GCA_964353475.1 uncultured Pirellulales bacterium
CTTGCTATCTGCTCTTGTTGCTGTAATAGTTTCTATGTCCTTTATCAGGTCGCGACTCTTTTTAGTCAATTCATCAAGTTGGCCGTTAACCGTTAACAAGGGCAAGTTCTTGTGAGTCTCAAGAAACGTTGAGGAGTTTCCAATAAGATCTCTAATTTTCTGTTTTATTTGATATCCTACTCTTATTTGTGCTATAGCAAAATAACAAGCGATTCCGAGAATTATCAGGCTAAGGAGTACGAAGCTCGCCTTAGTTACATCAGTGATATTTTGGTGTTTTATCGGTGATTCTTGAGAAATGGGCTTGGGATGATAACTTATTGCAGGCTGTTTGATAGCAGTTGGAAGTTCCTGGGAAATGTTAAAGCTTGGGCATCTATCTATAAACCTCCAAGGCGGCATACCTTCTTTATGCCAAGACCTGTTGACCATGGAGGCAAATATCGTATTTTCGATAGCTGGAAATTCTCTAAGACGAATAACCTTTCTTGTTGAATTCCCTAGAGAAGCAATCGGGGAGAGCAATATCAAATCAACGTCTATTCCATCACTCAAGGAGTGTACCGCATAAGAAAACTTCATTTTGGAGTTTCGCGGCAAAATCATATTAAGCCAGCGAAGCACTTGAATGTCATATTGTTTTTCATCGAGTAAAATAGCAACCTGCTCATCAGACAGTAATTTTTCAGTAGCGCAGAGAATAGCAATAACTTTTTCACGTATTTCCGATGAAGAAACTGGTCTATCTGATGATACATTTACGTTGACCGGAGTCAGTATTTCAGCCGGTGTGAAGTGCCAAAGTTGCTGATAATTCAGAAGTGGCATTACATCACAATGAAGAACATCAAGCCAATCATGAGTGGATATTATCGCCGTAACAAAAAGCATTGTCTGGCGATTATAGTCATCGGGATTGCCCTTAAGAACGCGAGTGATAGCCCAGTGTCCTGAGTCTAAAGGACGGCTGATAATTGCTGGGTTCTTGTCAAGACCATCAAGATAATTGGAATCGCTGGTCTGACCAAAAGAGTAACTTTCAAGTTTTATACAATCTTCAGCGGTAACATCGTCGCTTTTTGCCAAAGTAGCGTATCCTTTTATGCTCCCAAAAACGTGTAAGGAAACCTTGACTTGCATATTTTGATGACCACCTCTATTAGCCGATGATATTATCCCGCAAGTTAGTCCAAACTGTTGATGGTAGCAATTTTGATACTATGTATAAGAGCAGAACAAATAAAACGCCCCATACAATCAACCAAACTATGTTGACAACTATATTTCGTGTCTTTTCTTTCTTTTCTATTAGTAAGCAGTAGCTATCTCTTCTTTTGTTTCGATTAATCTCAGCTATTCTTGTTTCGACGGCAGACACACGGTCAAGACAGTACTGAAGTGGTATTTCGGGAGCAGATAGGCCATCTGTGATTTTAGAATCTGCCCCAGATATAGCTGATATTGTGCAAACCTTAAGGTGGCGTGTTGTCCTTATTAGTGAAGAGAAGTATTTTTCAACAAAAGCACGTGTTCCGCCATGTTCTTTTATAATAGGGTAGTTCTGGTCGGCTTTAGTAAGGATTAACACAACGGGTACATCCGTGCCCCCAGGCCAGTTTTGTATTCGAGTTATTGCCTGAAGGAAGCCATAATCGTTGTCAATCTGAGGGCCTACATCACCTTCTACCATGTGCGATGGATCAACCAACAGAATTACCGCAGATGCACGATCTATGTGCTCAAGCAAAGTGTCGACTTCCTTGGATTCGACGTCTTTGACAAAAGCATCTGTAAAAAGTTCCCCCGGATAGTCGAGCACCACCATCAGACGGTTTTGGTCCCGATAATCAATCTCAATAAAAGATTGAGAAATGCCATGTGTAGCGGGAGGCCATTGGCCATGTCGAATATCTTCGGCCGTTTTAATAAATTGAGCGTGGCTCATCCCTTTGACTGCTTTGACCTTGATAGTGCCGCGTGACTTCCATAGTCTGTCGTAAAGCAGGGACATATAAACCGTCTTACCTGACGATCGGCGGCCTATTACTACGATTCTGTCACGTGGGTAGACCTTATCGCGATCAGCTAATTGCTCTGATTCTCCTTTATTAATGTCTGAGGTCATATTTGTCAGGGCTCCATATCTTAGATTGGTTTCAATACTCACATGACCTTGCGCCGTTTATTTAGTATATGCAAGTGGCGGAGTTTTCGGGCGTAAGGTCACTTCTCCTGATATACTTGAAGGAGTCGGTCTTTCAACTGTTGGTTGGTTTCATTTAGACTATTTACGTCATTACCAAGTGATAGAACTTTGTCTTCAAGGTCGATGATGTTCTTCTTAAACACCTTGTTTTCATTGACTAGACTTTCCACCCTCCAGTTTTTTGGACTGGTAAGCAGTGCACCACAGGCAAAACCAATAACAAGAGCAAATGCTGCTGAAATCAGTGCGACAACAAACTTTGGCATGATCATCCCCTTTCATTTGTCCAGCTATTTGTAAATCATGTTAAGTAAAAGCTTGCCCAACGGTCATAGCTATACTTACCCTTTCTATAAATAGCCTATCCCATTGATCTGACCACTGTTTATGTACCAGGTAAGATTAGAGAGTTATCCACGTCGCCGCGAACGACGCAGGCGTCATATAGTTCAAGCAGCTGTGCGGACGACGGTGATTGTACTCCAGCCGCCAGTTCTCAACAAGCACATTCGCCTCCTTCATAAAGAGCATTGTATATTGGATGTGCGCTAATTTCCAGAATCAGGACCGCATTTTCAGGCGAAAAAAATAGATTCCATTCCCTCGAGCGGATTCTATAGGATTCTAATGGATTCTATGAAGCCCAATCCCAGTTTTTAACTCAAAAACGCTGATTTCTCCCCGTCATCACCAAAACCAGTGGATTCTAATAGATTCTATTTTTCCAGCGCAATAATAGGGATTTGTCCGCCTACGGCGGGCGAGGATGGGATTTTTCGAGGTTCGAAGTTACTTCTGGTTTTTCTGTTTGAGCATCTGGAGCATCATTTCGGTCGTCTGCCGTTCGGCCTCAATGGCGGACATCTGCGGGCCGAGGGCCTCGGTCAATCCGAATTGCTTCTGCTCGGTCTCTGAAAGGGCTGCCCTGCCGGCAATGCGGCTTGTTATGAACACGACCAGCTCGTTGATGCTTTCCGATTCGCTTTCGGAGCGGAACAGTCCGCCGACAATGGGCACATCGCCGAGCAGCGGGACCTTAGAGACGGTCTTGCTGGTTTTAGTTTTTCTCAGGCCGCCTATGGCAATGGTCTGGCCGTTGCCGACCATAGCGATGGTGTCGGCCCTGCGGACGTCCACAGTCGGAGCCCCGAGATGGTCGATGCCCACGATGTCGCCGAACTCAGGCATAATGTGCAGGCGGAGCGTTCCATCGCGTGTTAAGTGCGGGGTGACCTTGAGCCGGATACCGACGTCTTTGTAAACGGTATGTGTCAGGTCGCGTTCTCTGCCGTTGTTGCTAAGCACGGTATAAGGAACTTCCCGCAAAATCTCAAAGTTTGCCGTCTCATTATCGAGCACCAGCACACGGGGATTTGCCAGCAGCTTGGCTCCAACCTGCCTGCTCAGCGCGCTTATAACCAGGTCCAAATCGACCGCATCATCGAGCAGGCTGAAGTGCAAAGCGCCGCCGCTTTGCGGATTGAATGAGCCGCCCACGAAGGGGTTCATTCGCCTGGTTGTAAAGGTCTCAGTTGCGTTGTCGGTGCGAGTCACAGGCGGGACGACGGTTGTCGTGGTGGTCGTACTGTCATCGTCCCTGGTTTCCGTCACGATGCCTTCAGTGGTATCGGTTCTGTATCTGCTGTACGTGGTTTCCTCGGTCGCAGGGGTGGGCTGGGCCGTGTCCAGCTTCGTAATCGTATGCTTGGTGGTTTTGAGGGGAGCATTGCGGCCAGCAGACCATTCCGTCCCCAGTTCGAAACCCTCACTGGTTGTTATGTCGTAGATTCTGACCTCAACCACTATCTGAGGGGTGACGGAGTCAATTTGCTCGATGAACTTATCGATGGCTTTTATCCTGCTTTCCAAATCCGTAACAACGATGTGACTGGTGCCTTTGTTCAGAGCGACCCTGCCTCTTTCGGAGACAAAACCGGCAAGTGCGGCGGCGACCTCGTTGGCATCTGCGTAAGTGACGTGGTAAATCCTGGTTATGGGCTGCTCGGTCAAAAGGGCGGCCTCGGGGACAGGCACCACGCGAATCATATTGTCTGTCGCAATGTACGTGTAATTGTGCGCGGCCAGGATGTTGGTAAGCGCCTCTTCGAGAGGGATGTCGGTAAGCTTGACCGTAACGTTGCCCGTGACGGTAGGCGCCTTGATAATATCAACCTTCGCCTGCTCGGCGAGCTCCATCAGGACGGTTTCTATGGGGGTGTTGACGCAACTGTACGTAATCTTTGTTTGCAGCCAACGGCGTGCGTGTTCTTGAGGCGTCTGTCTATCGGGAACTGCGCCGCTCTCTTGGCCAAAAATGGCGGTCGGGACACACAAAGACACCAATAGAAATGCCAACACGAGGATTTGACGGCGTTTTTTCATTGTTCCGCTCATATCACTATACGACCTACCGGTGTGTGAAATGCGGGCATCCTTACCGCGTTTTTCCGTTAGCGGCAAGGGGGCTAAGTAGCTTAAAGCACACGCCGAGGGTTCATCACCGCTCCTACACACCCCCTATTTCCGTGCTTGGAACTTCAATATTATCTTATCATACTCGCGGGGGCTATTCAAGCGAAAATCGGTCGGTCAGGGGGGTTGCGCACATCAAGGAATCTGCCGTGCGGCTTGTGTTGAACCTCCCGTATAGAACCTGTTATTATCGGACAATCAGCGTCTATTCACGCATCAGATTACCATTCTGTGGTGGATTTTCGCCTCCGGCGGCACGCATTGGAAGGCGTTTTCGGTTGAGTACTGCGTCCGCGTTTGCTATACTGGCTTATCTGTTTTGACGAAAGTCCATTTAGGGGCAACAGATTAGCAGTTGTTATATGCAGGAGATGGCAGTTAAATGACCACTGACAGTCAACATCTCGACCGGCTGGAGAACCAGAGTATCTTCATTATCCGCGAGGCATACAGCCAGTTTCGCAATGTCGCAATGCTCTGGTCGATTGGCAAGGATTCGACAACGCTATTGTGGCTGATTCGCAAGGCGTTCTTCGGCAAGATACCCTTCCCCGTAATGCACATCGACACGACCTACAAGTTCAAAGAGATTTACAGCTTCAGGGACAAGTACGCGAAGGAATGGGGACTGAACCTGATTGTGGCAAGGAATGAAGACGCAATCAAGGCAGATATGGGGCCGAAGAAGGGCAAGTTTGTCTGCTGCAATGAACTCAAGACCGAGGCGTTAAAGATCGCCATTGCCAAACACAGATTCAAGGCGCTGTACTTGGGTATAAGAAGAGACGAGCACGGCATTCGAGCCAAAGAGAGGGTATTCAGCCCGCGGGATGAGGACTTCGAGTGGGATTACAAGAACCAGCCGCCGGAACTTTGGGACCAGTATAAAACAAAAGCGGCGGAAGAGGAGCATCTCAGGGTACATCCGCTGCTTGGCTGGCGAGAGCTGGACGTGTGGGAATACGTCAAGCGGGAGAACCTGCCGATTGTCGAATTATACCTTGCCAAAAACGGAAAGCGATTCCGCAGCATCGGCTGTGAGACCTGCTGTATGCCGGTTGCCTCGGAAGCGGACACCGTGGACAAAATCGTTGAGGAATTGAGGGTATCAAAAATTTCAGAACGAAGCGGCCGCGCACAGGACAAGGAAGACGCATATACGATGCAGAAGCTGCGCTCTCTTGGCTATATGTAAGAAGGGCCGCCACCAGGACCCAAAGACACAAAGCAAATTCAGGATTCTTTGTGTCTTGGTGTCTTTGTGGTGAATAAAGTTTTGCGAGGAATGATATGGACGTACTAAGTTTTGTAATTGTCGGTCACGTTGACCACGGTAAATCAACTTTGATTGGGCGGCTGCTTTACGATACCGATTCATTGGCCCCTGACAGAATCGAAGAAATGAAACGGGCATCGGCCGGCAGGGGCAGGGAGACCGAGTTTGCATACCTGCTCGACCATCTTGAAGAAGAACGCAAACAGGGCATTACCATTGATACCACGCAGGTATTCTTCAAGAGCGACAAGAGGCGTTACGTCATAATTGATGCTCCCGGGCACGTGGAGCTTGTCAAGAATATGATAACAGGCGCATCGCAGGCGGAGGCAGCAATACTAATCATAGACGCCGCCGAAGGCGTCAAAGAACAGACCAAACGGCACTCATATATGCTCTCGCTGATGGGTCTGCGCCAGGTTGTGGTAGTCCTCAACAAGATGGACCTTGTCGCCTTTTCGAAAGAACGGTTTGACGAGGTCAAAGGTGAGGCGGGACAGTGGCTAAAGACAATAGGGATTGACCCGCTCTGTTACATCCCGATTTCGGCAATCAGGGGTGAGAACATAGCGCGAAGGTCGGAGAATATGGATTGGTACAACGGTCCGACGTTTCTTGAGATGCTCGACACGCTGAAGAACAAGCCGCTGCCTGAACACAAGCCCTTCATTATGCCCATCCAGGACGTTTATAGAATAGACGAAAAGAGGATAAATGCAGGCAGGGTGGAGGCGGGCGCAATAGAGACGGGCGCACGGGTAAAAATCCTGCCCACCGGCGAAACGACCGAGATAAAGTCCATCGAGAGATTCCTCGCGCAGCCGACGCGGGCCGTTGCAGGCGACTGCATCGGCGTAATTACAGCCGACTCCGTCCTGCTCGAGCGAGGCAGCGTCCTTTGCCTGCCGGGGGCCGAGCCGAAAGTTACCGACTGCATACCTGCAAGTATTTTCTGGATGAGCCGCAAAGACCTCGTCCGCAAAGACAAGCTCATAATCCGCTGCGCCACGCAGGAGACAAGCTGCAAAGTGGAGAGCATCAGCAAGAGAATCGACTCTTCGACCCTCGAGGTCATCGAGGAGAATGCCGATGTCCTCAAGAACCTGGAAGTGGCTGAAGTGGTCATCAGGACCAAGAAGCCCTTTGCCGTTACCGATTTCAACGACGTTCAGGAACTGGGGCGGTTCGTTTTCGTGCAGGACGGAAACATCTGCGCCGGCGGCATAGTGACTGTTTAGAGGTCGTCAATGTCATCGCAAGGAAGAACAGTCATAATCGGGCTTGACGGTGTGCCTTTCGATATGCTCCGGGACCTTGCCGCAACCGGCGTTATGCCCAACACCGCCAAACTGATTAGCCAGGGCATCTTCAGGCAAATGCGGTCATCAATACCCGAGATATCCTCGGTCGCCTGGTCGTGCATGATTACCGGCGTAAATCCCGGCACGCACGGCATATACGGGTTTATGGATTTGCACGGCGGCTCATACAAAATGCGGTTTCCGAATTTCAGCGATTTGAAGGCGCCCGCCTTCTGGGAGCAGTGGCCCGGCCAATCGGTCATTATTAATGTCCCATCAACGTACCCGGTTCGGAAAATGAACGGCGTGCATATTTCCGGCTTCGTCTCGGTGGATTTCGACAAGAGCGTTTATCCTGCGTCTATCGCGCCGAAGCTGGCGAGTATGGATTACCGGTTAGACGCCAATTCGGACCTGGCGCATCGGAATATGGACCTGTTCCTGCAGGATGTCGATAACACGCTGGCTTCGCAGATAAAGGCAGCGGAGTATCTTTGGGATTACACCGGCTGGCAGACCTGGATGCTTGTCTTTACCACTACCGACCGGCTGCTGCATTTTCTGTTCAGCGCCTATGAGCAGGCCGGCCACAAGTACCGCTGGCTGTTTCTCGACCACTTCAGGAAAATCGACAGGGCCATCGGGCAAATCACGGCAAGGATGCGCGACGACGATTTGCTCGTGATGCTGTCGGACCACGGCTTCGAGCGGCTGGATTACGACGTATTCATAAACCACTGCCTTGTGCAGCAAGGACTGCTTTCGTTCAAGCCGGGGGGGGCACCATCCCTTGAGAACATCTGCCCGGGGACAAAGGCGTTTGCACTGGAGCCGGCCAGGATACATCTCAACTACAGGGACAAGTACCCAGCCGGAAGCGTTGACCGCAGCGAGACCGAACAACTCCTGTCGCAGCTTGAGCAGTTATTCAGTGCGCTCGAGGTGGAAGGCAGGAAAGTTGTCAGGGGTATCTACAGGAAAGAGCAGATTTATTCCGGGCCGTATCTCGACAATGCCCCTGACCTGGTGCTTGTCGGCGCCCAGGGATTTAATCTGCGGGCAAGTATGAAGACCGAGCAACTGTACGGTAAGGTCATCTTCGCCGGCAAGCACGCCCAGCATACGGCGTTCCTGCTTGTTAAGGGTTCGGCTGATGCGGGCATTGTGCCTGAAAACCCGGCAGTCGCGGACGTGAGAGGCATAATGGAAAAAGCTAAAAGCCGGGCTTAGTCCAACCAAGCCCGGCTTCGGCTTTCGATGTTTTGATACTCGGAACCTTGAACTGTCGGCGGATTACCTTACTGTCTGATTTTGAGACAGTCCCATCTCCAGCAACACTCTGTCTGCTGGCACGTGCCATTCGACGTCCCATAACAGGTGTTGTAACCTTCTGCTTTCTGGATGGCGCGGACTAACTCGACCTTCTTCATTTTGCTCGCGTCGATGCCGAGGTACTTCGCCTTTTCCTTTATTTCGGTCATGCTCATAGGTCCAATAGTTTTTACGGCTGCCATTTTCTTTCTCCTATACTGTGTGGTTGTTTCTGCAAATTATTCCACGTATCCTTTAATGTTCACGTCTGTTCCGTTTGCCCGTCCTCATTATTATTTCGGTAGATTCGCCGGCTTTCATTACTAACTTCGCCCCAAACTGTGATTCTGCGCTTTTATCCGGGCTGCGCTGGAGAAAAACAGAACTTTTTAGGACTTAAACTTGACTTCCGTTAATGCCGGCGGCGTCACGATGACCGCCACATCACCCGGCCAATCGGCTCCTCGACCGGCTGCTCTACGGACGGGGACGCCGCCGCAGGGGCGGATGTCTTCTTATGTCCCGGCTTCCTGCCGATTTTGCCCTGCCGGAACCCTCTCATCATAAACTTGACCAGAAAGTACGCCGCCCAGACCGTTACGAAGCCGCCTATTGTGATTGCGACCAGATTCAGGGGCAACAACATGGGCTTGCTCGCAAACGGCAAATTCATCGGTCTGTCGAAGTGGCTGTTTATGATGTAGCCGGCCCTGAACGCAAGCATCCCCGCCAGCGCTGCCCCAGCAAACGACAGCACAAACGCCATTCGCAACAACCCCTTGTCAATGTCAACCGGCCCCCTGGCGCCTCCCCTTTCAGCCAGAGCAGCCATCCTCATCTTGGCGGCCGCAAGCTCCTGCTCAAGCTTTGCCTTAGCGTGCATTTCTGTCTCAACCTGCGACTGTACTCGCACCCTTGCCTCTGCTTCCGCCCTGACCTGCGTCTCCGCCCTGGTTCGCGTCTGCATCTCCGCCTTGAGCTTCTCCTCCGCCTCAGCTCTCGATTTCTTTTCTATCTCAAGCCGTTCCTCGATTTCGGCGCGTAGTTTGCCTTCGGCGAGCACCTGTGCCTCCGCCTTGGCCCTGGCCTCGATTTCACCCCTGAGCCGTTCCTCCACCGCCGCGCGCGCCTGCTGTTCCGATTTGAAACGCTCCGCGGTCTCGGCATGTGCCCTCGTCTCGCCGTTCAGCCGCTCTTCGGCCCTCGCTTTGGCTTGCGACTCGGCGTTGATTTGCTCATGCAGCCGGGCCGCCGACTCATCCGCCCCCGCAATCTTCTCCTCAAGCTGCGCCTTGCCCTTTGCCTCTTCCTGTACGAGCCGCTCCGCTTTCAATCGCATCTCCGCTTCAAGCTCAAGCTTCTTCTCCAGCTCGGCTTTGGCCTCGGTTTCTGCTTTCAGGCGGTCCTCGAAGTCGGCTCTTGTCTCGACAAGTATCGCTGTCGGTGTACCGTCTTTGTTCTGCTGCGGCGACGAACTGTTGGACCTGCGCTCGGGAGCGTGCATCTGCTTGTTGCAGCGAGAGCACGTTACCGTTTTGCCCGCCAGTTCCGGCGAGATGTAGAATCCGTTCTTGCAGTATGGACAGGTGGCTATCATCGCTTAGTCCGTATTAGTAAAATATACATATTGAACTTCGTTCACCCAAACGCGTGACTTTACCACAAAAAGAACCGAAGGCCGTTTTCAGGGCTGAAAACGCGGATTTCTGCGGCCTGCAGCCGGCCGAGGCGCAATAAAAAAGGCCCCTCAAAAAGGGGCCTTTTCCGAATGTCAATCACAAGATGCTTATTTGGGTCTTACGTTGACGGCGCACGGGCCTTTCTTACCCTGGCCAATCTCGAACTCGACTGCCTGTCCTTCGTTCAGATTCGCGTAACCGTTCGTCTTGATTTCAGAGTGATGGACAAATAACTCCTCGCCTCCGTCATCAGGAACGATGAACCCGAACCCCTTCTTGTCATTGAACCACTTTACTTTACCCGTACTCACTACTGTGCTCCTTGGCCCTTTATGGGGCCGTCAATACTACGTGTCTCTCACACTTGTTAAGAGAATATCCTTGAGAGACGTGAAGATATACTCAACTAAGGACAGCATTATACCACAGACCGCCGCTGCCGCAACAAAAAAAAATAAAAATAAACAAAAATTCCAAAGAAACCCGTGTGGTCAATACCGGCTGTCCCGGCGTGCCAATTACCCGCAAACGCCCTTTGCGAGGGCTTCCCCGAGGTCGTGCGCCTGCCGAAGAACGGTTTCTTTCTTCAGGATATCCCCTTTGGCGGATACGCCGGGGACGATGATTTTGCCGACAATCGGCATTTCGAGGTACTCCAGACACTTCTCGAAGAACTCAACCACCGGCCGATAGGTATCGGGGTTATCTTCTTCGAGGACGATTGCCAGGACGGCCTTTTTGCCTCTTATTTTCGCCCTGTTTTCCGGCCAGTTGAAATAGACAAATCGGTCGATGAGCATCTTCATCAGGCCGGTCGGCCCATACCAATAGACGGGCGTACCAAAGATTATCGCGTCGCTTGCGATAATTTTTTTGTAGATGTCTCGCATATCATCGTTTTTGGAGCAACCTTTTCCTTTCCAGCAGGTGTGACAGCCGTCACATTCTTTGATGTTCAGGTCGCCCAGATACAGTGTCTCGACCTGTGCACCGGCGCTCTTTGCGCCTTCCGCTATCTTCGAGACGAGTATATCGGTATTACCCTTCTTCCTCGGACTGCCGATGATTGCAAGTATCTTATTCATCAGGTCACTCACTTTTTGGCGGAGCTCCGGTTAAGCGGACACACGGCGCTTCGAGTGCCCAGCGACGAAGAATGGAGACGGAGGGAATCGAACCCTCATTCCCGCAATGCGATTGCGGTG
>CAYGVZ010000057.1:0-12086 GCA_964353475.1 uncultured Pirellulales bacterium
GGTGCTGCCCCGGCCCGGCTGGGATTCGACCCAGACGCGCCCGTCATAGAGTTCGACAATCTTTTTGACAATGGCCAGCCCGATGCCGACATCCTCGGTATCATCGCGGTTGGCGAGTATCTGGAAGATTTTGAAGAGTTTGTCAAAGTATTTTTCTTCTATGCCGCACCCGTTGTCGGCGACGTAGAGTCGCCAAAACTCGCCGTCGTCCTCGCAGCCGACCCTGATAAGACCCTGCGGCTTATCGATGTACTTGACGGCGTTGCTCAGCAGGTTTCGGAAGACCTGCGAGAGTGATTTGGCGTCCCCGACAACGACCGGCAGGCAGTTCTCAAGAACAATCCGAACATTCGCAGGGCATTTTTTCGCGCTTATCATTTCTACCACCAGCGAGTTCAAATCCACCGGTTCTTCGACGCGATCTGTTATCGTTATCTCCGTATAACTCATCACGGCGTCAAGTAAACTGCTCATACGCTTGGCACGGCCAAGCAGAAAACGGGCGCTGATCTGGCCGTCCTTGTCGGCTTTCTTGGCGTAGTCGTCTGCAATCCAGTCGGCGAGGGTTCCGATTGCCCGCAGGGGTGTCTTCAAATCATGCGCCGCAATCCGCGTGAACTCGCTAAGCTCGGCGTTTGCCCGCGTCAGTTTCCTGACCGTCTCGGCAAGCGATTCCTCGGCCTTTTTGCGTACGACTATCTCTTCTCTCAATTTGGCCGTGCGGTCTGCCACCTTTTGTTCCAGCTCGGTGTTTGCACCAACCAGGGCCACGTCCCGCTGCTGAATCTGCTCAAGCATGCCGTTGAATGCGTCTATCAGAACACCTACCTCATCGTTGCTTTGCTTGACGGCGCGGACGGCATACTGTTTGTTGTCGGAGACGACTTTTGCTACGCCGGCCAGTGTGAGTATCGGTTTTGATATGATTCTTTGAAGCACAGACGCCATCACGGATGCACCCACCGAAACGACAAGCAGGACGACGAAGATAATTGACACGTCATTTCTGAGCATAGCATACAACGGCTCCAGGTCCGACACCAGGGACACCGTGCCAATCTGCTCTTTCTCCGTTACTATCGGCTCAGCCACCGTCAGAAAGTCCTGGGAGAACTTGTGTCCACGTCGCAGCGCCGATGTCGGCAGCGCCTTTCTTGCCTCGACAGCGGTACGGCTGTAGGTGGCGAATATCTGCCAATCCTTGTTATAAACCACTCCGAAGACAACGGACGGCTCGGCACGCAGTGATTTTAATATCGACTCGGCTTCCCTGGCGTAGCTCTGACCGAACGAAAGAGCAACCTGGCTGTTCTCGCCTATCATTTTCGCCTGAATCGAGAGATTGCGCACCAGGGTTTTTCGCAAACTGTAATACTGCCAGCCGATGAACGCGGCGCTGGCAAACACCAGCGACACTATACAGGCAGCCATTATGACGGCGATGAGCTTGCTCTTTATCGTGATGTCACGGATGTTAATCATCGAGTTTTTTTTGAGCAAACTCCCGTGTTCGTGACCTGGTTCGGCGCGAGGCCTGATTAGGCGATAGTGTCATCTTCAAGTACCTTGTCCAACAGCGGTGCGTTTTCAACTGCCCCCAACGCAACTTACAGTCATTTTCGGCGATTTTGGCCTGCGACTGACCAAATAGTTGGTGACAAGGCAGCGGGAAAGTGGTATTAAAGCGTCCCATAAGGGGTTGAAAGGTTGGATCAGGACCGTTTCTACAATCTGATTTCAGGGGCGAGCAAAGGCCCTTTACCAGCACTGCTGCGTGTGCTGCTGGGGCTTGGGGCGGCGTTCTACGCGGCTGTCGTCGACGTTCGCAATTCCTGTTATTGCCGGGGTATATTCAAAGCATATCGCGTAACGCGACGCGGCGCAGCCACGTCCCATAAGTCGGGGGACTTTGTCCCCGTAATAAGCGTCGGAAATGTCACCACGGGCGGGACCGGCAAGACGCCGATGGTGGTTTGGCTGTGCCGGCATCTTCGGCGCAAAGGGCTGCAAGCCGCCGTTCTTACGCGAGGTTACAAGGCCGGGAAGGGGCTGCTTTCGGATGAGCCAGCGATGTTAGTCAGAAACTGTCCCGATACCCCCGTGGTGGTCAACGCGAATCGGGTGCGGGGCGCTGTTGAGGCGATTACCAAGCACGGCGTCCAGGCGATTATTATGGACGACGGGTTTCAGCATCGCCGGCTGGCAAGAGACATCGACATCGTGGCCATTGATGCAGCCCGGCCGTTCGGCTTCGGCAAGTTGCTGCCCGCGGGTTTGCTCCGCGAACCGGTCACATCGCTCAAACGTGCGCACGTTGCCGTCATCACCAAAGCCGACCAGTTGCCGGAATACGCATTGACCAAACTTGAAAATACCATCAGGCGGGTCAATCCGAATATGCTGCTTGCGAGGGCGGTTCATCAGCCGATTTGCGCGAAAACCACGGACAACGGGCAGTTATCTTTGGAGCAATTGAAGTCGAAAACGGTCTTTGCCTTTTGCGGCATTGCCAATCCGGATTCGTTTTTCACCGCTATTCGTCAACTGGGCTGTAATCTTGTCGGCTCGAAAGCCCTCGATGACCATCATCGCTACACTAATCAGGATATTGCGCTGATACGCGAGGCAGCGGAGCGGGCAGGGGCGGAAGTAATTTTGACAACCGAGAAGGATTGGAACAAGGTTGTCCTGCAGATTCCCGCCGGCAGTGAACTAAGATTCGCTTATCTGGCTGTCGAGATGCGATTCATCGTCGGCGAAGACAAATTGACGCAGTTGATTGAACGCACTATCACAGGTAGAATTGCAGGGGAAAAGAATATCGATGAACGCCGGGGCTGACTATGTATGAGAATTTGCTCAAGGTTGTGACGAACCTGGGGCATCCAAAGGTGCTGCTGGCGGGCGATTTTATGCTCGACGTATATATCTACGGCGATGCAGAGAGAATCAGCCCGGAAGCGCCGGTGCCGGTGCTCAGGGTTGCGACCGAGCGGACGCAAAAAAGCTGCGGAGGGGCGGGACTGGTCGCGGCGAACATCGCGGACCTGGGCGGAATCCCCGTGTGCATCGGTGTTGTCGGAGATGACCAGAACGGTAGAATCCTGAAAGACAAGCTGGGCGAAAAGGGCGCGGATACAACGGGGCTTATTGGTGTGGCTGGTCGCCCCACCACGACCAAGACACGGCTGATAGGCCTGGCACAACATCGGCATCAGCAGCAACTGTTCAGGATGGATGAGGAGACAACAGCCCCGCTCTCCGAGCAGCAGTGCGAACAGATTGTGAATATCTACTCGGCCAAGCTGAAAGAGGCCGACATTGTTTGCCTTCAGGACTATAACAAAGGTATGCTCAGCGGCTCTCTTTGCAGCCGGCTGATACGATTAGCGAAGCAGGCGGGCAAAAATGTACTGATAGACCCGTCGCCCTCCGGCGATTACACGAAATACACCGGGGCTACGCTTATCACACCCAACCGCCACGAAGCGTCACTGGGGACAGGACTGCCGGTTGGCACTATCGAGCAGGCGGCAAAGGCGGCGGCGACGCTGCGAGACAAGCTCGAGCTTGAGGCGGTGGTAATCACATTAGACAAGGAAGGGGCATACCTGAAGACCGGCCAGATTGACGAGCATATCCCGACAAGAGCCCGCAACGTTTATGACGTTACCGGGGCAGGGGACACGGTACTGGCGACCCTTGCGATGGCGGTGGCCAGTGACTGCGACTACAGGACGGCTGTACAGTTGGCCAATATCACCGGCGGACTTGAGGTCGAAAAATTCGGAGGGGCGACCGTCACTATAGAAGAGGTCATAAACGAAATCATCGCGGCTAACCGCGGCAGAAGCGGCAAGCTTCGCCAGCTTGACTCGCTGGTGGAGGAGCTGAACTGGCGGCGGAAACAAAATGAAACAGTCGTTTTTACCAACGGCTGCTTCGACGTGTTGCACCTCGGGCATATTGAGCTGTTGAAATTTTGCAAACAGCAGGGGGGCATCGTGGTGGTCGGGCTTAACAGCGACGCATCGGTGAGAATCATCAAAGGCCCCGACCGGCCAATACATAATCATTTCGACCGCGCCGCCGTGCTGGCTGCCCTCGAAACGGTTGACTACATCACTATTTTCGATGAGCCGGACCCGCTTGAGCTGGTCAAGAGAGTCAAACCCAATGTGCTGGTGAAAGGCCGGGACTGGGCGGAGAAGGGCGTCATAGGCGGGGACTTCATAAAAAGCTATGGCGGGAAAGTTGTGTTCGCGCCGCTGATTGAGGGCAAAAGTTCCACCGGCATTATTGAAAAAATCAGGGCGCTGGCCGCTAAAGTTACAAAATCCAAATCATTGCCGGGGGAGCCGTAATGAACACAGCCACAGCGAAAGTAATCAGGGAAATTATCGGTGCGCACAAGAAAATGGTCGCACGTCTCGAAGCAAAGGACGCCAAAGTTATTGTCGGCGCCGCTGATGCAATAACCAGGGGCATTAGGCGTGGCGGCAGGGTATATATCTGCGGCAACGGCGGCTCTGCCGCCGATGCGCAGCACATCGCAGGCGAGCTGGTCGGGCGGTTTGAGCGTCGCCGAAGGCCGTTGCCCGCGACTGCTCTGACGACGGACACGTCCATCATCACGTCTATTGCAAATGATGACTGCTATGAAGCGGTCTTTGCCAGGCAGGTGGGGGCACTGGTCGGGAAAGGCGATATCCTGTGGGCAATATCGACCAGCGGGGCGTCGAAGAGCATTGTCGCCGCCGCCAAACTGGCGAAAAAGAAAGGCGCCCGCGTTCTGGCGTTTACGGGACGGAAGGAAAGCCCCCTCGAAAGGGTAGCCGATATCTGCCTGTGCGCCGATAGTTCCTCGACTGCTCGAAGCCAGGAAATTCATCAGCTCGCCTACCACATAATATGCAAAATCATTGATGACAATTTCGCCGGGAGGTAGCCAGGCCAGGAATATGCCCGACAAAGCGATATTTATGGACCGTGACAACACGCTGGTCGAAGACCCCGGGTACATAAATCACCCCGACCAGGTGAAACTCATTGACGGAGTGCCTGAGGCGCTAGTGGAGCTGCGGTCTATGGGGTACAATCTTGTGGTTGTGTCGAATCAGTCGGGCGTCGCGCGCGGGATAGTCACCGAAAAGGTGCTGGCGCAGATTCACGACCGGCTGCGGCAACTGCTTGCGGAAAAGGGCGCGTACATAGACAAGATTTATTACTGCCCTTACCTGGCTGACGGGGTGATTGAGAAGTACCGGGTGGAAAGCGAGATGCGAAAGCCGAACCCGGGGATGCTGCTGCGGGCGGCGGAAGAATTGCACTTAGACCTCAGCCAGTGCTGGATGGTCGGCGACGGCGCCAGGGACATCGAGGCAGGCAGACGCGCCGGCTGCAAAACGATAATGCTGGATAGTCCCGGTCATACCAGGTCGGAGGTTTCGCCGGGGGTAAGCCCCGATTACAGGGCGGTGAATATGAAGGAGGCCGTCAATATCATCAAGAAGGACCTGCACAACACTGCGAAACCGCCGCAGCCGAGCGAGCCGGTCGAACCGCAGCAGGGGGGTGAGCCATCGCAAACGACGATACCTGCGGAACCAATCGCTGCTGCGCCGCCTCCTGAAGCGGAAAAACCGCCTGAGCCGAAGACCGAGGAGCTTCTGACAAACATCCTCGACCAGCTTAAGTCGATGCACAGAACCAGTATGTTTGCGGAGTTTTCCATCGCCAGGATGTTCGCCGGCATAGTCCAGGGCTTGGTTGTTCTGTGTCTGGTAATAGCGGTATGGTTTCTTCTAAGTCCGAACAGGCAGGCAAACGCTGTTTTGATTTCGCTTGGTTTTGCCGTGGTCCTGCAGGCGATGGCGCTGACGTTGTACGTTACAACGGGGCGAAGATAGTGACAGCCCTGCTATATCGCAGCCGGGTATGAGTCGAAAGGCGATGGGGCTGAACTGAAGATGCAAAATACCGCCGAGAAAATCCTTGTCTGGCTGCCCTCGCCTATGGGGGACGCGATTCTTTCCACGCCGGCGCTGCGGGCGTTTCGCCGCCGTTTCAGCAGTTGCCGCATCACGTTCCTGGCCAACAAAACCGTGCGCCAGATTCTTTCGCCGTCCGCATTTAACGACGACTGGTTTGAGCAAGAAAACCGCGGTATTCTGGCAACGGTATTGGCTGTGCGAAGGCAACAATTCGCAATGGCCATCCTGCTCAAGAACTCTTTCGGCTGTGCTTTGAACTGTGCGTTGGCGGGGATACCGGCCCGCGTCGGCTATGCACGCGACGGGCGGGGGGCGTTGCTGACGGGAAAACTGCTGCCGGAGCGGTTGAGAGACGGCAGTTTTAAGCCGATGTCAATGGTCGATTATTATCTGGCAATCGCGTTCCGGCTCGGCGCCGACGTCAAGGACAGCCGACTGGAATTGGCGATTGACCAGCAGGCCGGTGAGAGATTAAAGGCGCAGCTTTCGCAGGTTTTCAACAGGGATGGGCCGCTTGTGATTCTGGTGCCGGGGGCGGCGGGAGGTGCGAGCAAGTGCTGGCTGCCGGACAGGTTTGCGCAGGTGGCCGACCATCTTGCGGCAAATCACAATGCCGTGGTTGTGCTTTCCGTTGCGCCGAACGACGCGGAGACGCAAGTCGCGGCGAGAATCGTCGCGGCTGCAAAGAGCAAGCTCATAAACCTGGCACGGCACCCACTCGGCCTTGCGGAACTGAAGGCGCTGTATGCCGCCGCCGACCTGGTAATCACAAACGATACCGGGCCGCGACATATAGCGATAGCGCTTGGGAAGAAAGTTGTAACGCTGGTCGGTCCGAACAATCCCGCGTGGACTGAAATCGGGTACGACAAAGAAATCAAAATCATCGGGCAGGCGCCGTGTATTCCCTGCGACAGACCCGTGTGCAGACAGCCGCAACACTGGTGTATGGAGTCAATTTCAGTTGGCGCGGTCTGCGAGGCGGCGGACGGAATGCTGGGCAGACCCTGCGCATCCGACGAGTTCGAATGAGCGTTCAGGAAACCAAATCATTCTGCGAATCATTTTGGCTCGACCCCGCGTACAAGGCCGGTCTGGAAGAGTTCGGCCTGGACTCCATCGACAAGGTTTTCTCGTTAGAGACCGGCGAGGCGCTGACGAAGGACAATCTCGCCGGACATCGAAAACGAATTCGGCTGCAACTCAAGTCCCCGCCCGGCGCTATCTATCTCAAGCTTTACGATTCGCCGCCGATTTGGGAGCAATTGAAGACGTGGCTGACCCGGCGCAGACGGACAAGCTTTGGTTGCGCCGAGGCCGCCGTCGGCGGCGAGCTGGCGTCGCTCGGTATTAAAACGGCGAGGATAATCGGCTATGGACAGCAATGGGGACGTATCTTCGAGAAACGAAGCTTTATCCTCACCGAGGCGATACCTGATGGCGAGGCGCTGGAGCGAAAGCTGCCCGGTTGTTTCGCCGGGCCGCCGACACCTGGCAATCTCGGATTACGGAGGGATTTTATCGAGCAACTGGCTCGTTTCATAAGGCAATTCCACGATACGGGGCTGCGACACCGGGATTTGTACCTGTCGCACGTTTTTTTTACCGACGGCGGCGACTTTTACCTGATAGACCTTGCGCGTGCGTTCAGACCGCTGCTGTCCGGCCGACGGTACCAGATAAAGGATATTGCGCAGCTCTACTACTCTGCGCCTGCCAGACGGTTTTCGAACAGCGACCGCCTGCGCTTTTATGCGGCATACGCCGGTCATCGCAAGCTGAATGCAGGTGATAAATCGTTCATCAGGAAGGTCGTGGCTAAGGCCGGGCGAATGGCAGGGCACGACATAAGGCACGGCCGTCCCGTTGGTTTTCGCACGTAATCGGCTATAATGAGCCGCCAATGAAGCCCAAAATAGCACTCATTATTGAAAGAGCCGATGTCCTGCTTGGCGGTGCGGAACGCTCGGTGCTTGAATTGGCGGAAGCAGTCGGCGGCCTGGGGTACGAGGTGCATATCCTGGCCGCAAAAGGCCGGACGGACGCCGGGAACATACACATATTGTGCGGCAACTCCCGCGGCAAGCGCACCGGCCTGGCTGCATTCGGGACGGCGATTAAGAGACATCTGGCGGAGAATCACTACGACGTTATTCACAGCACGCTACCTCTTGCTTTCGCCGACATTTATCAGCCGCGCGGGGGCACTTACGTCGAGGCGGTTATCCGCAATGCGGCCAGTTACGAGAGCCACAGGATGCGGATATTCAAAAGAGCTGCATCAATTGCCAATTTCAGGAGGACTTCACTGCTTAGGGCGGAAAAGAAACTGGCCGCAGGCGGCGAGGGGCCGCTAATTGTAGCAATCTCGAATTACGTCGCCCGGCAATTTCGGGAGCATTACCACATAGACGCAGAACGGCTGACAATCGTACTCAACGGCGTAAGGGTGGATGCGCCGGTTGATGCCGGGCAGGCCGACAGGATGCGAAGCCGGATTCTCCGGCAGCTCGGTCTCAAGGAAGCGGACAACCCGGTCCTTTTCCTTTTTGCCGCCCACAACTTTCGCCTCAAGGGGCTTGGCTGCCTGATAAAGGCGATGCACGCCCAGTCCGCCGGACATCCGAAAGCCCGCGTCTATCTTGTTGTCGCAGGGCGCGGAAATCCCTCTCGTTACCGGCAGCTTGTACAGGAAATCAACGTGCAGAATAGAATTCTCTTCATCGGTACCACCGGCCACATCCAGAATCTTCTTGCAGTAACCGATGTCGCGGTGCTGCCGACCTTTTATGACCCCTGCTCACGTTTCATACTTGAGGCCCTCGCAGCCGGCCGGCCAGTTATCACTACGAAATTTAACGGAGCGGTGGATTTGTTTACCGCTGAGCGTCACGGCAAAGTGGTTGATGACCCCTGCGATGTCGCCTCTCTTTCTGATGCAATCGCATATCTGGCCGACCGTGAGAACATCGCCAAGTGCCGGCAGGCCATCCTCGATGATAATCTCAAGGCAAAGGTCTCAGTCGGCAGGGCTGCCCGAGAATTGAAACCCATCTATGACGCAATCATCGAAAGAAGGAGGCGTTGATGAATTTTGTGTTCCTGATTGTCGGTGCGTATTTGCTCGGTTCAGTGCCGTTCGGCCTGCTGATTGCGAGGGTCCACGGGATAGACCTTCGTCGAATCGGCTCAGGCAACATCGGGGCGACGAACCTGTCGCGGGCACTGGGCCGAAAATGGGCGTATGTGTGCTTCGTGCTTGACGCGGCCAAAGGGCTTGTCCCCACGCTGACGGCGGTACTGCTCTGCGGCTCGCCGCCCGGCACAGGTGAACTTTCACTGACCCTGGCGGCTGGCTGTGCCGCAATCCTGGGGCATATTTTCCCGGTGTATCTGCAATTCAAAGGAGGCAAGGGCGTGGCAACAAGTTTCGGCGTTGCTCTGGGGCTTTGGCCCTATTACACAATCTGCGCCGGTGCAGCCCTGGTTATCTGGGTTGTCTTTCTCCTTATTTGGAGATATGTGTCTCTCGCGTCCATTGCCGCCGCTGTCAGTTTCCCGCTTGCGCTGCTGGCGGCAATAGGAGCTAATCCGACCTGGAATATGGCTAATCTTTGGCCTCTGATTGTCGCTTCAGGCGTTATCCCGGTTATGGTCATCGCGCGTCACCGCGAGAACATAAAGCGGCTGTTAGCCGGAACCGAAAGTAAAGTCCTCCAGCCAAAACCCGAAAAACAATCCTAATCCTTACACGCCCGCTTTTATCTTATCGAGTATCCAGTATCAAGGATCCCCCATTCTTACTTGTCGCTTGGAATTGACAGGTGGGGGCCATCACAGGAATTTCGTGATTGGAATGGCCCTCGGCGAGGCAGCTTACCAGCCATTCCCTGGCTGGCCCCCCAAAAAAAGCGCTGCTAATCTCTTCGGTCCCGGCTGATTTGGCCGGCCACCACAAACCGTAGAGACCCTTTTCCTTGGTCTCACCGCTGATTTTATCGGGTATGCGCCGAAAAGTGCAGATAGTCAATTCCTGAAAAACCCCCTCGCCAATCCTGAAAAATGCCCCTCCTTAATACCCGTTGCCCGCCCTGCGTTGTTTATTTTTTATCGCTGACAGCCGTCGTTGTTTTTCACTGCTCCAGCGAGGTCAGCCCCTCGCGCACGGCGTACTTGGTCAACTCTGCTACACTGTGGATGCCGAGTTTTTCCATTATGTTGCGGCGGTTTGATTCTATGGTCTTGGTGCTCACGTGCAGTCCGGCCGCTATCTGTTTGGTGTTCCTTCCTTCCGCCAGCAGTTGGAGCACCTCACGCTCTCTTGCCGTCAAGGCCGGAAACGCCCGCTCGAGGTCGCCGGCAAGGTGCTTGACGTAGTCATCAACCACAACGCCGGTGATTTTGGGGCTCAGATATGTCCCGCCGCCGCAGACCGTCCTTATCGCGTCTATAAGTTCGTCAAAGAGACACTCCTTTAGAATATATCCTGAGGCGCCGGCTTTGAGCATCTCACCCACGTATCGTCTGCTGGAATGTATCGACAACGCTATAATCTTCACGTGTTCAAACTCGCGGGATATCTTCTTCGCGGCGTCGATGCCGTTCAGGTTCGGCATACTAATGTCCATAACCACTATGTCGGGCCGCAGCTCGCGAACGAGGTCGAGGGCCTTGCGGCCATCGTCCACGGCCCCCACGATCTCAATGTTGGGCTGCTTTTCAAGCAGCGAACACAGCCCCTGGCGAATCATCGCGTGGTCATCAGCCAGTAGTATCCTTGTGGTCATCTTGTGTCTCCCTTCCAGCACTGTCGCCTGGTTTTAATGGCGCGGTCATTGTTATCCTGCAGCCCCGCCCCGGCGCCGAGTCCGTCTCTACACGCCCTCCCAGATGCTCTAACCGCTCGCGCACGCTGAAAAGTCCGAAGGCGCGGCGTTTGCCCGTGAGAGAACGGACCTCTGTCAGGTCGAATCCGACGCCGTTATCGTGAACGGTGACCTGTATGTTGTCACCAACCCGATGCACTGCAACCTTGATACTGCTTGCCCTGGCGTGCTTAACCACGTTGGCGAGCAGCTCTCTGACGTTGCGGAACAGCAGCGCCCGAACATCATCGTCCAGCGGCTTGGGCTGGCCGTCATCCTCAAACCCGGTCTCAATTTTATGCTTTTCCCCGATTTCTTCCCGCAGCCATTCTGCCACCGCCGCCTCGAAACCAAGCTCGTACAGAAGCGGGTAACTTATGTCAAAGGTCAGTGAACGTGTATCCGCCACTACCTTTTCAATGGATTCAGCAATCTCGCCAAGAACGTTCTGTATCTGCCCGGCGTCAACAGAAGCGCGTAGTGAGTCAACCTTGATTTTCGCCAGCGCCAGCGACTGGCTGACCTGGTCGTGCAACTGGCCCGCTATTCGCCTTCGCTCCCGCTCCTCGGCAATCGCCAACTGAAACGCCAGCGACTTGAGCTGCTTCTGATATTCCAGCAGTTTCCCCTCCGCCTTCTTAAGCTCCGTTATATCACGCCATATAGCTTGAAGGTATGGTTTGCCGGCTACTGTAATCAGCTTAGAACTGACGAGAACATCGCAGAGTGTCCCATCCTTTTTTCTTTGCTTTGCTTCAAAAATATCGCTGCCTTGCCTTACTACTTTATCTATGTGAGCTGCAACTTCCTTCTTGGATTCTATTGCTTCAATGTCCGAAAGTCTCAGCTTTGCGTATTCGGTCCGAGTGTAGCCAAGCATCTGGTGCGCCTTTTCGTTGAATTCCGCCATTTCTCCTGTTCGAGCGTCGATAACGACAATAGCGTCTGCTGCCTGCTCGAAAAGACTGCGGAAGCGCTCCTCGCTGGTCTGCAATGCACGCTCCGCATGCTTGCGCTCGGTGATATCGCGAGCAAAAACAAAAAGCCGCCCGCCTCCGGCATCGATATAACCAACACTGATCTCAACATCTACAATTCTCCCATCCTTACACCTGTGACGGGTTTCAAAGCGATCCCCGCCAGTCTTCATTATCTTCTGGATGCGCTGGGCCGTTTCTCCCCGTGCCTCTACCGCTTCGATATCCGATATTCTCATAGTCAGCATTTC
>CAYGVZ010000058.1:0-12062 GCA_964353475.1 uncultured Pirellulales bacterium
GCACCTGCTCCTTGATTCTCTGTATGTGGCCTCTGCCCAACGCTTTGACCTCGCAGCCAAGCTCGAAGTACCTGCGGATTTTATCGTCGTCGAGGATGCCGAAACAATCCACCACCGCAATCGGCCCACCCGCCCATTGGACTATTTGTCCCGGGTCGAGTTTCAGATACGGCTCGTGGGGAACCGCCAATATCATCGCCGCCACGCCTTTTAGCGCTGCCGCAAGGTCGTGCTGGACGCGTATGTTCACAAGGTCCTGCTGATTGTGGAAAAACCTCGACCATGAATGTCCCGGCGCAGGGTAATCATCCTGGGTTTCAAGCTCGTACCAGTGCTCTACGTATGGGTCGTGGACGCTCATATCGGCGCTCATCTCGGTCAGTTTGCGGACGATTATTTCTGAGCCGCTGTAGCGGGTGTCGCCCACGTCCTGCCGGTAGCTTGCGCCGCACAACAGCACTTTTGCGCCCGCCGTCTGTCTGCCCATATTCCTCAGCGCATCGCGGGTAAGCTCCGCCGCGTGCAGCCCGCGGGTGTCGTTTATGTCAATGGCTGTCGGCGTAATCTTGAATATGTCGTCCTCGAATCCGAGTATGTGCTTGTATGCCCAATAACCCAGGCCGCCATCCTTCGGCAGGCAGTACCCGCCGACGCCCGGACCGGGGAATATCATATTGCTGTGGGTGGGCCTGACCTTGATTGCCTTGATGACCTTGGTGAGGTCAACCCCGTTGCGCTCCGCGAACAAGCTCCACTCGTCTAAGAACGCCAGCGTTGTAGCGCGATAAGAATTTTCAACTATCTTGGTTGTCTCCGATTCGATTGGGCGATCCATCACGGTCAGCGGGAACTGCTCTGTATTGAGAACCTCCGTAAGGAATTTCACGACGCGGTCGCGTGCCTCCTGATTACAGCCGGAGCAGACCCGCCAGAAATCCCGTATCGAAGAGACGTATTGCCTGCCCGGCATAACGCGCTCGAAGCTGTGTGCCAGCAGCGGCTCGGTTTTTATGCCGCGAGCCGCAAATGCCTTCTTCATTATCGGCCAGGCCACGTATTCAGTTGTTCCCGGCGCAACGGTCGTCTCAATCAGCGTCAGGCATTGCGGCGGCACTTTCTCCCCGATGGTCTTCATTGTCGCCTCCAATGCCCCCATCTCCACCACGCCCGTCCGCATATTTCCGAGGTCCTGCTTGCTGTAATCGCACTGTACATCGACGACCACGCAGTCGGCCAGCTTCAGGCAGTCGCTGTTGTAGGTAGCAATGAGTGTCTTCTTGTCGAGCACGCACCGCCTTATCATCGGGTCAACTTCGGGGTCTTCCGCCTTCACGGGCGATTTGCCCTGGTTGAGCATCGGAATCTTCCAGTAACTTCTGGGGCTTGGCCGCTGGCAGCCGATTACGAACTTGCCCGGCTTGTGCGTCTTCTTATCCACGGTGTCGGCTACGATGGCCGCCATCACGGCCCCCACAAAGCCGACGCCCATAACCACGACAATCTCTTTGCCTTGTTTCTTTGCCTCATCCACAAGCTGCTGCACTCGTTTGAACTCGGCGTCGTACTCCTGGGGTTTGGGCAGTGGAAATTGCTCGCCTGCGGGATTGGCTGAATGTTCAGACATCGTCTTCTCCTTTGTGTAACCTCGGCATATCTATATGTGGCACCGACTTCCAGCCCGTGAAAACACGCGCAAGATGGGCGTGCCACCACAACAGGGGGAAATTCTACAAATAAATCGCTCACAGGCAAGGATTTTCCTTTGTGGCGAGCGGAGTCGAATCACCTGCTGTGTCCGTAGAACAAAGAGTGCGAAACGAGGACTTTTTGTTGCTATGGGCGGAGTGGGTTTTGTATAGCCAAGGTTCAGTTCTCGTTATTAGGATTTTGGGCCATCACAAGGTTTTGAAGGAGGGCATAAAAATGGCTCGGATGGTCTTTGCGGCTACTATTATCGGGGGTTGCTGTCGTCTGTTTCCTTTGGCTATTCCGGCGGTTCAGGGACGGCCGAGGACCCATATCAAATTGCCGATGCCAACGACCTGCTGGTGCCGGCGGCGGATATTAATATGGAAGAGCAGGTCTTTACGACGGCACTGGTTGCACCAGATACCAGCTCAGACGATTTTTTTCAGGGGTCGGCCTTTACGGGAACATTTGACGGCAACGACCATAAAATTTCTCGTTTCGCCATAAACGCCGAAAGTGATAATTCCTTCCTCGGTTTATTTGGTTTTATCGACTCCGGCGGTGTGATTGAGAATCTCCGCCTTGAGAACCTCGATGTCAGTGTCACCGGTTACGATTATTATTCTGAATATGTAGGCGGCCTCGTGGGATACAATTTCGCCGGCAACATCATAAATTGTTATGCCGCTGGTGCCGTCCACGGTTACTGCTCCTATGTCGGCGGTCTGGCAGGGGCCAACGCCGGCAGCATCAGGCAGTGTTATTCAACGGGTGCGGTCAGTGGTAGCGGTTCTGATGTTGGCGGTTTGGTGGGTGGCAACGTCGGTAGTATCAGTCAATGTTATTCAACAAGCGCGGTCGGCGGTTCTTCCATTTCTTATTGTGTGGGCGGTCTGGCAGGATTTACCGGCCCGGGCGGTATCATCAGCAGTATCATCAATTGTTATGCGACCGGCTCCGTCAGCGGTGGCAACGGTGTTGGCGGTTTGGCGGGATGGAACCTCGACAGTATCATAAACTGTTATTCGACAGGTTCGGTCAGCGGTAATAGCGGTCTTGGCGGTCTGGCAGGAGACCTGTATGGCGGAGGCGGCGGTGTTGTTTCCAGTTTCTGGGATACACAGACCTCCGGCCAGACGACCAGTGCCGGCGGGACGGGCAAGACAACGGCGGAGATGAAAACGCTTTTGACTTTTACCTCGGCGGGATGGAACTTTGTCGATGTGTGGGGAATCGGCAACGGCCAGACATACCCTTATCTTAAGCCGTTTAACGGGATCAATCCCGCGGATTTGAATTACAGTGGAACGGTCGATTTTGCTGATTTTGCGATTTTGGCGGCGAACTGGCTGGAGGAAGATTAAACCGGGGATGCAGCGAGGCAAGGGCCGGCCTGACGGCGGGAGGAGTTCCGTCTTCGTTCAAACACCTTACCACGAAATCACCAGGACACAAAGAATTCCTTTTTGGCAACAGAGTCCGTGAAATCCGCGTAATCCGGAATTTTAAAAACCTTCGTGCCTTCGGGTCTGCCCCCGGCATGGCGAGGCCATTTGTGGTTAAAAAATTACTCGCCCTCGGCTTGTTTGGCGCATTGCGCCAGCGACTGCGGCTCGGCGACCTTTCGATACCCCAGCGCCTTGATCACTTCAAGCACTTCGGTCCAGGTGGGGAAGGGGCGTGCGTTCGCACGTTTGTATTCGTCGATGGCCATCAGGAACTGGAATTGTTCGTCCGACATCTGGCCTTCTTCGGCTGCGCGGCGATCGTCGGTTCTTCGTTTGCCCGGTCCGCGGCGCCTGTCCAGACCGAGACGCCTATCGACAACACTTGCTCTTCGGTCTTCGCTGCTTCTGTGTTCCGTGAATTCCTGTTCGCTCATCTATTGTCCCCTTGTTTGAGCCCCCGCGTCTTGCTGGCGCAAGACAGCAGCGGGGGTGGTTCAGAAGTTGTCATCGAATTTTTCGTCGTTCAAATCTGTTTCCTCTTCCGCCTCCGGCCCGATGTCGTAGAAATCATCATAGGCGTCCTGGGACTCGACTATCACGTGTGCTTCGTCTGCGAATTCCTCAGGCACCATCACGGCAAATCGCATTTGTTCGGTCAGGTCGTCCCTCTGATGTCTTATCATTGCAGGTATCTCATTGCTCTTGAGCAGCGCCTGAAAATCCCTGGCCTGCTCCATATCATCGACCATAGCTGCAACGACCAGCTCCTGTCCCCGCGCCTTCCTGTCGGAAGACAGGAGCGGGGACTTGTGTTCCTTTCGGCTGCGTCTGGGCATCTTGTTTCTCCGCAAACAATCAGACAATCACCCCCGCGTCTTTCTGTCGGAAGACAGGAGCGGTGGCGCCAATCACTTCGTCAAAATCGGCCTGGGCGATTATCAAAAAGTGAAGGGCTTGTTCTCATAAATGCTCGTCTTGGCGAAGGCAAAAATGGGGCGGCAGAAGCAATCGAGACGCCGAGCCGTAGCCGGGTGCGGGCAGGCCAGGTGAAAAAATTTCGCGCAAAACGCCATTTTTTTGTTGCAAAGACGGCCGTCTTAGGCAATAAGAATCCCTGTAACACGGCCATCCTGGCCGTGCCTGCACGGGCTGGAAGCCCGTGCTATGTTAAAGTGCCGACCCGTTGGTGGTTTCGGACTATTAGGATTTCACAGTTTAACCAGATTATGGAGGACACTTACAAATGGCAAAGGAAAGAGAGTCATTGGTTGTGGCCAGCAAGGTTAAAGCCTACATCAAGGGCAAAAAGATGATGACCGCCTCGGATTCCCTGGCAAAGATTAGCGACGCGGTATATGCCCTGTTGGACGCTGCCGCCGAGCGAACCAAGGCCAACCGCCGAAGCACCGTAAAGCCGCAGGACATCTAAGCAGCTTTACAAGGCGGTCCGCCTGTGGCGGACTTGGGTCGTATTACCGGAACTAAGCTGTTCCGCAGCCCGGCTGCGGAACAGCTTTCCTTTTGCGCCGGGCGACCCAATCGGCTCAGTAGTAGCCAAGCTGATTCAGTTATCAGTCCTTGCCCCATTTTTCATAAGAAAATTACTCAAGAGAGGGGATTTTCTTGCCGGGGTGCCACGGCGCCGACTCCCGCTGCGAGGGGGCTTGTCTCGACCGGTAAAACGCCTCTTATCACCCCCGTAACCCGCCGCGGCGGGCAAAATTCGCTCAACTTTGGCGTGGTAAAAGCCCGATTACTATAGCAGAGATTGCAGCAGGAACATTAACTTATCCCTGCGCCTTATTAAGCTGACGGGCAGTGAAGTCGATAATGCCTGTACCGAGACGGGCTACGTGGTATGGGAGGGCGGTGAGTCCGAAAAGGTACTGGTTGCCTGTGTGATTTGGCAGTAACAGCAAGCTCGCAGTTGACATTTTCAAGCGATGTGCAACGAGGGATGAAATGAAGATTTTCATGCTGGGTTGGGAGTTTCCGCCGTTTATCAGTGGGGGACTGGGTACGGCGTGCTACGGCCTTACCAAGGCGCTAGACCAGCTTGGCGTCGGGGTTACTTTCGTGCTGCCGACAATGGTGCAGAGCAGATATAGCACGCACGTCCGCATTCTTACTCCCAATATGCTTCCGACCGAGACGCCGTTCAAGGTTCAGCAGTTCAGCAATGTAGTTTTTCGGACTATAACTTCGACTCTCCAGCCATACCTTACGCCAGACAGTTACCGCGAGCGGATTGAGCAGTCCCTTGAGGAAATCCAACGTCAGCACGGCGGGGGCCGGCAGCCCAGAGCCGGACTGGATTACAGCGGCGATATGTACGGCGAAGTTCGTCGTTATGCGGACCTTGCCCTTAAGCTGGCGGCCAACGAGCAGTTCGACGTCATTCACGCCCATGACTGGATGACATATCCTGCTGGCGTGGCGGTGTCGAGGATGACGGGCAAACCCTTACTTGTTCACGTCCACTCGACCGAGTTTGACAGAAGCGGCGAACACGTAAATCAGGCTATCTATGATATCGAGCGAATGGGGATGCACGCTGCCGACAAAGTTATCGCGGTCAGCTACCTGACCCGCAGCATCATCATCAGCCGGTATGGGGTAAGCGGCGACAAGGTCGAGGTAGTCCATAACGGCGTTGATCGAAACGGCAGCGGCACCCTGGCTGTGGGCGAGGCCACTATCAAGAAGGATGAGCGCATTGTCCTATTCTTAGGCAGAATCACGATGCAGAAAGGACCGGAGTACTTCCTGCGTGCGGCCAAGAAAGTCCTTGAAGTTATGGATAACGTCAGGTTCGTGATGGCCGGCTCGGGCGACCTTATGCACAGGGCAGTCGAAATGGCCGCCGAACTCGGCATTGGCAGCAGGGTATTATTCACCGGCTTTCTGCGGGGTGAGGACGTCCACCGTATCTACCAAATGGCCGACCTGTACGTTATGCCCTCCGTCTCGGAGCCGTTCGGGATTGCCCCGCTGGAGGCCCTCGATAACGATGTGCCTGTCATCATCAGCAAGCAAAGCGGGGTGTCGGAAGTGCTCAGGCATGCCCTGAAGGTTGACTTCTGGGACGTAAATGAGATTGCAAACAAAATTGTCGCCGTGCTCAAGTATCCGCCCCTGGAGATGACGCTTCGCAGTCACGGCAATTTTGAGGTAAGAAAGTTGCGGTGGAAAGATTCCGCCGCCAAGTGCCTGAAGATTTATGAGGATACGCTCGTACCGGTCGGATGATTGTCTTCGCCCGCCGTAGGCAGTTCCGCAGCAGAGGATTGAGGTTATGGCTTCGGTATGTTTTTACTTCCAAGTTCACCAGCCGCAGCGTTTAAGACACTATACGGTCTTTGACAACGACCGGGCGTATTTTGACGACCACAAGAACGGCCAGATCTGCAGGAAGGTTGCCAACAAGTGCTACCTGCCCGCCAACCGCCTTTTGCTCGATATAATCCGCAGATACGAGGGACGCTTTCGCGTCGCGTACAGCGTGACAGGCGTGCTGCTCGAACAACTGGCAAAGTTCGCCCCTGAAGTCATCAGCACCTTCGACGCCCTGAACCGCACCGGATGCGTCGAATTCCTGGCCGAGACCTACTATCACAGCTTGAGCTTTCTGTATTCACGCGATGAATTCATTGAGCAGGTCGGCAAGCACGTCAAGACAATCGAAGATATGTTCGGGCAAAGACCCCGCGTGTTCAGGAACACAGAGCTGATTTACAACAACGACCTGGCGGCGCTCGTTGAGTCAATGGGCCGCTTCGACGCCATCATCACCGAAGGCGCAGACCACATCCTCGGCTATCGCAGTCCCAACTTCGTATATCGGCCGAAGGGCTGCAGCAAGCTCAAACTCCTGCTCAAGAACTATATGCTCAGCGACGATATCGCCTTTCGGTTCTCAAACCGCGGCTGGTCTCAGTGGCCGCTGACCGCCGAGAAGTTTGCCCGCTGGGTAAGCGAAATCAACGGCAACGGCTTTGTTGTCAACCTCTTTATGGACTACGAGACCTTCGGCGAGCACCAGTGGGCCGAGACGGGCATCTTTGAGTTTATGCGGCATCTGCCCGGCGAAATTTTCAAGCACCCCGACAATGATTTCAAGACACCCTCGGAAGTCGTCAAGGCATACAACCCCGTTGGCACCGTTGACGTGCCGCACCTCATAAGCTGGGCCGACATAGAAAGAGATCTTTCCGCCTGGCTGGGAAACGCAATGCAGTCCAATGCCATCCACGAACTGTACCGCCTTGAAAAGAAAATCAAGACCGCCAAAGACGAGTCGTTGCTGGCCGACTGGAGAAAGCTACAGACCTCCGACCATTTCTATTATATGTGCACCAAGTACTTCGCAGACGGCGATGTTCACAAGTACTTCAACCCATACGACTCGCCATACGATTCCTATATCAACTTTATGAACGTCCTCGGAAATCTTGAAAACAGATGCACCGGCAGCGCCGGCGGCGTGGCATTTTCTCACCTGCCCCGGACTAAGCCCGCAAACCTGCAGGCGCGATTGGTCAATTAGAACGCGGGCTGGGGGCATTGCGAAATCCCGCACGCCAGAGACAACACGCAGACAGTAAGCACCGGCGACATTACTTTGGACGTTCTGCCGGACGCTCAATCCTTCGACCAGTTATTGACAAAAGAATGGCTGTTGACCAACGGCAGGGGCGGCTATGCCTCATCCACCATTATCGGCTGCGACACGAGGAGATACCACGGCCTGCTCATCGGCTCGCTCAGCCCGCCTGTAAAAAGGATAGTAGCGCTGTCGAATTGCCTCGAAACGGTTGCCTGTGCCGCCGGGGCCTTCGAGTTGTCCAGCTTTGAGTTCAACGGCGTTTTCCATCCACAGGGGTATAGGTATCTGCGCCGATTCAGACGCGACATCGCCGTACACTTGGAGTATCAACTTCCTGTGGCGAAGGTGACTAAGTCGATATATTTGCTGCCGCAGGTCGATACCGTTGCAGTCGCTTACGAATTCTCCGGCCTAGCCGAGCCGATTCAGTTCACACTGCGTCCGTTTGCCGCCCTGCGCGACTTTCATTCGCTCCTGAAGTCCGGCGATTCTCTGACCTGTGAACGGGCTGAAGGCGACATACTGATTTGTCGCCGCGCCCCCGGATATGGCGAATTGTTCATCAAATGCCCGGGCGGTGACTTCGAGCAGGATGAGCAGTGGTGGCACAATCTTGTTTATCGCAGGGAGAACGAGGCCGGACAGGATTTTACAGAGGACCTCTGGTCGCCCGGTGCCTTCAACTGGAAGGTCAGTGGGCCGACAACCGTTGTTCTCTGGGCCGGGCTGGTTGACAAGGTTGACCCTGGAGAGTTGACGCTCCCCACTCTTGACGCCGTTCGCAGCTCTCTTTGGCGGCAATACAGGAAAATTGCCGCACCGGCCAAAGATGATAGTACCCGCGCGGCTCTTTTCATTGCCGCCGACCAGTTTGTGGTACAGCGCCGGCGCTCACAGACCATTCTCGCCGGCTATCCCTGGTTTGCCGACTGGGGGCGCGACGCCTTTGTTGCACTGCCAGGATTGCTGCTGGCCACACAGCGGTTTGACGAGGCGAAGAGCGTACTTGAGACCTTTGCCGCCGCCACAACTGAAGGAATGATTCCTAACTGTTTTGATGATTACGACGGAACCCCCCACTACAACAGTATTGATGCGTCGCTGTGGTTTATTAATGCTGCGTTCGAGTATCTCAAAGCGACGGCGGATGTGAAAATGTTCCGCGACCGCCTGCTGGGCGTCGTTCTGTCCATCGTGGATTCATATCAGCAAGGCACGCGTTTCAATATCCGCTCGGACAGTGACGGGCTGATAACGGGCGGCAGCAGCGAGACACAACTGACCTGGATGGACGCCAAGTACGAAGGAGTCGCCTTTACGCCCCGCTACGGCAAGTGCGTCGAGGTCAACGCCCTTTGGTATAATGCGATTATGCGCCTTGCCCGGTTTTGTGCCGAATATGGCAGCATCGGCCCGGAGCAAAAGGTTGGCACGTATGAACGCCTGGCGGCTAAAGTCAAAGGCAGTTTCTGCAATCTATTCTGGAACGAAACGACCGGTTATCTAAACGATTGTGTCCTGCCCGATGGTTCACTCGATACGTCTCTGCGGCCGAATCAGATTTTTGCCGTGTCCCTGCCTTTCTCGCCCCTTGCGGCAGAACAGCAGGAACGCGTGGTGCGGATAGTCGGCGAGCGCCTGCTCACACCCTGTGGCCTGCGTACGCTCGACGCCGCCGACCCTCGCTACATCGGCATATACGCCGGCCCTCGCCGACAGCGCGATATGGCCTATCACCAGGGGACTGTCTGGCCCTGGCTGCTGGGGCCGTTTGTCGAGGCGTATCTGAAGGTCCACAATTTCAGCCGCGAAAGCAAAAACACCGCCGCAAAGCTGCTCAAGCCCCTCATTACCCACCTCACGCAGGACGCCTGCCTCGGCCAGGTATCCGAAATCTTCGACGGCACCCCCCCTCACCATTCCCGCGGGTGCTTTGCACAGGCCTGGAGCGTTGCAGAATTGATAAGAGCATACCTGCTCGTATCTGCCTGAGCCACTGTGCCAATTCCGCTCCGGCTACGGCTCGGCGGCTCGATTGATTCTGCCGCCCAGCGCAACGGCCATACTACGCACATACTCGCTGCTGTCATATTCGGCGCTGTGGTCAAGGACTCTTGTAAATGACTCCCCTTGTTTCTTCGCGAGTGTACAGAGGGCCATAAGTCGCGCAGGCCAGTTGTTGTCGCTTAACGACTCGGCGGCGGCGCTTGTCAGCTCATAATCGACCGGCAGGTCCGTCATCGCCGCCATCGTGTGCACCTTCACTACCCAGTCGTCGCTCGTGAGATTATGCACCAGCGCCGGTTCGAGCAGTTGGGGCATCCATTCGGCGCGCAAAAGCTTGTACCCGGGTTCACGGCCGGCAAAGGCCTGGTGTTCCATAAGCAATCCCACAAAGAGTTGTGCGGTCTTTATCTTCTGCCCCTGGCGGCCCCAGGATAGCGAATTAAGGCGATTCTGGAGGAATTCGCGCGTGATTTCGACCCGCGGACGCTCGACCGTTACCGCGGCCGGCGCGATGCCGGGTATGCCGCCGGCAACGCCCCCGTCGTCGCTCGATAGCGGGTCGAGAAAGACGGTGAACTGTATCTTCAACGAGGCCTGGGGATGGGCAATCAGCAGTTGCCGCAGCTTGCCTGTATATAGCTCCAGCGGTACGAGCAGACTATTGCCCGGCTCCACCGGTTGCGAGGGCTTCGTCCGCAGAGTTACCAGATTGGGAATCTTCGCCGTCAGGTCGCCGGTAACCTCGGCATCCACCCGGATGTGGCCTGAAAATAAACTGTCGTCTGATACGACTATCGGCTCCGACCAGCGGTTTGTTACCGAGACAACGCCCCCGAAATCGGAGTCATAAGAGAACTTGTTGCCTCGCAAGCTCAACTGCACCGAGATTATCTCCTCCGGCCGGGCGAATTTCGGAACAAGTGTATCGCCAATTGTGTCCTTCAGCGCGGCCGTTACCAGGGCGGCGTCATAAAGCGGGATATATGCGGCCCCCTGCTGGGCAAGAATCTCCTTTGCTTTTTCGGCGACCAGCGAGCCGGGGTCGCCGTCAATCGCCGATTTGAGGGCCTCAATTGCCGAGTCCTTCTGCCCTTCGGCGATTTTCACCAGTCCCGCGGCGACAATCGCCGGCTGGGTCGGCTCATACTTGTCAATCAGCGCCTTTGCCGGCTCGGCCTGCTGATTTGCCGCCAGGGCGTATGCGAGAATGCCCGCGGCCGCAGCCGAGTTCGGCTCAATTGCGTATGCCTTGTTGGCCCAGTCGAGCGCAGCGGTCGGCTCAGGGTTGGCAAAACAGTAAAACCACGCCAATTGCATATACGCGGCCGCCTTGTCGCCGGCTTCACCTGCTGCTTCCAGCCCTCTTTGCTCCGCGGCCTTGAAAAGCTGCGAGGCCTTTTCCCGGTCGCCCGTCCTGCCGGCGGCCTTTGCCGCTATCGCCTCCGCTATCAGGTCGAGACGCCCCTGTTTTTCCAGTTCCTCGGCAATCTGGATACATTTGTGCTGGTTACGGGGGCTGTTGTAGCTGCTGATTGACCAGGGCAGGTATATCGCCGGCGGCAGATTTTCGGTCGAGTTGAGATACTTGAACAGCTCCCCGCAATACTCATACGCCGCGGCTGCGACATCGTACAATCCAATGCGCAGCGAATACTCCGCGAAAGTGCCCGCGGCTCCGGCGTCAAAGGGATGCTCCCGGATTCGATGCCGCAGGTAACCAAGGTACACATCGGGCGCAGGCGCTGCGGGCGCTAACTGCGAGAGTTTTTCAAAGGCAAGCTGATTATACTTGTCGGCGCTGAAGGCGTATCTGAAAGTATCGGCGGCATTCACATCGTCCGCCCTCTCGGCCGTCAAAAGGCCGTACAATGTGGCAACTTGCGAGCCGAAGCGAGGATTTGCCTCTCCCGTGTCGCGCAGCAGCATGGCCAGCAGCATCTCTCGTTCCTCGCGTTTGCTCAACTGCTCCAACAGATAAGCGGCTGCCCCCTCGGCGACGTCCAGGTCGGCGTACTTGTCAACGTATTTGACGAGCAGGTCATAGACCATCCTGTTGCGGGTCTGGTCCGACCGGCGCGATGCGATTCTCACCAAATCTGGCACTATGTGCTCCGACTTGTTCTCAAGGGCTATGGCGGCGTTGAGCAGCATTATGGCCTGCTCGGCATCCGCGGCATTGGCATCTTCACGCCCGGCCAGTTCGACCGCCATATTGTGAAAGACCTGGCTCACCGAGGGCGAGAAAAGCTTATCCCTCCTGGTGGCCGCAGTCGGAGCCATCCTTGCGTACGCTCGCGGCCTGCCGCCCGCGG